>CANJPN010000029.1 GCA_947475855.1 Bradyrhizobiaceae bacterium | reverse complement strand
GCCTCGACCAGCGCCTCGCGTTGAACCTCGCTGAGGTCGCCCAACCGCTCGACAAGTGCCCGGAAATCCTGCGCTTTCATCGTGTCCATCCTGCCGCCAAATCACTGGTCAGCAAGGTCGCACAACATTCTGGCGGAACAGAGCCATTAAGTGAATTACCGGTGAGGACCCAAGAAGTTCGTTTGCGGGAGGTCGCAATCGGGCAGCTCTAAGTCGGCTTGGTCCAACGGCTTGATGGGGTGATGTTGTGTTAGATGGTGTTTCACCTGAGTTTGGGCAGGTTGTGCCGCAAGCTGCTCGTCGTGCGATCGGCCGGCGCGAGATGTTCATCCTCGGGCTGTCGATAGAGACGCTGATTATCGTACTGTTGTCCGTCGCTACCGGTGTCATCTACCACCTCGCGACATACGCCGACATCGGCTCTCTGATGCAGTTCGTCGGCTTTGGGCTCCTCGTCGCGGCCTTGTTCGAGATGCCGCTGGTCATGCATTCCCATTACATGATGGAGCATGATCACGCCGGGCGCCGCAGCATCGGGCGGATGGCGAATGCATGGGCGTATGCATTCATGTGGATCGCTCTGATCGCGCTGTTGACCAAGACGGGCGATCAGCTTTCGCGTGGCTGGCTGTTGATGTTCTTCGTCGTCGGTCTCGGTGGTACGCTATCCGTAGAGGTGATCGCGCGGCATCTGATGAGCCTTGCGGAGAGCCGCGGGATCTCTGTTGCAGTTCGCCGGCTCGCAGTAATCGGCACGGCTGCGGAAATCGAGCGGTTCCGAAAAGAACAAGCTCCGTCAGTGGGAGATCTCGAGATCGTTTCCGCGGCGTGTCTGCCGGACGGGGCGTGGGCGGAAACGGCTGAGGGGGCTATTCTCACTGGCCATCTCGACGGTGTCCTGAGTGCGGCCCGCCGCGAGGGCGTCAGCGATGTCGTCATCCTGTCGGATTGGTCGCGCAGCGATCTTGCGATGAAGATCGCCCATCTGTTTCTCGACTTGCCTGTCGCGGTACATCTCGGCCAGATCGGAGCGATCGAGCATTTTCCGAGTATGCGGGTCGTCAAGCTCGGCTCAGCCAGAACGCTCGTGTTGCGTAGTGAGCCGTTGAGCATGTTCCAGTCGATGTTGAAGCGGTTCATCGATATCGTCGCCAGCGCATTTGCGCTCGTCTGTCTGGCGCCGTTGTTCGTAGCGGTGGCTATCGCGATCAAGCTCGACAGTTCGGGGCCGGTGTTCTTCCTGCAGCGACGCCGCGGCTACAACCTGAAGGAATTCAGGATCTGGAAGTTCCGTACGATGACCACGCTCGACGACGGCGACGTCATCGTTCAGGCTAAGAAGGATGACACCCGTGTCACGAGGCTCGGTCGCTTGATGCGTCGCTATAACATCGACGAGTTACCGCAACTCATCAATGTTCTGCTTGGGGAGTTGTCGCTCGTCGGACCGCGTCCCCACGCGGTTGCGCATGACATGCACTATGAGCAGGTGATCGCCCGCTACAGCCGCCGCCTCAACGTCAAGCCCGGGATCACAGGATGGGCGCAGGTAAACGGGTTCCGCGGCGCGACGGAAGACGACAGCGCGATGCTGGCGCGCGTCGTGCACGACATCGAATACATCGACAGATGGAGTGTCGGGCTCGATTTCTATATCATGCTGATGACGGTTTGCTCGCCAGGAGCCTACAAGAACGCGCATTGATCGTTAGCGCACGTCGTGACGCAGGCTGATCCGCATTTGACGCTTTGTGCTCTTAGCTTCCCAAGCGCAAAGCGTTCAAGCCTGTGGCACGCTATCAGCCGGATTTGCGCTCATTCATTTCGATGCTTGCGAGAAGCATGGCGCAACGCGCGTAGCGGACGCCGAGGCGGCGCGGATTGCTGGCAAGCCGCCATGCCCACTCAAGGCCGGCAGTCTGTAGCGCGCGGGGGGCGCGGATCTGGTGGCCCGCAACGAAATCAGCAGATGCACCCAGGCAGATGAAGCCGCACTTCACGCCGCGCTCGACGGCGCGGGCGGCGAAAATCTCCTGTTTGGGCGCGCCTAGAAGCACGAGGCAGAGGCGTGCGCCCGAAGCTGCGATGCGATCCATGCATTCTTCGGCCGCCGGGCTTTCGGGATCAAAGCCGTAGGGAGGGGCTTCAAAACCGGCGATGCGCAGCCGGCCGCCGGTGATCTCGGCGAGGCGGGCGATCGTCGACTCGAGAACGTCTGTCGATGTTCCGAACAGATAGACCGGCAGATTGTTTTCGGCTGCGGCCTCGCACAGCGGTACCATCATGTCCGCGCCTGTCGTGCGGCGGACGGCAGGCCATTTGCGACGAGCGATGCGTGCGATCGGCTCGCCGTCCGCGGTGACGAAGCGTGCTGCGCGATAGGCGCTCTGGAAGCGGGTGTTCTCACGCAGCTTGACCAGATGGTCGAGATTGAGCGTGAAACAGGTGAAGGCATCGCCCTCACGCGCTGCATCCGTCACCCTCGAAATGGCGACGTCGAGCGTAGGTATGTTGACATGCCAACCGTCGACGGTGGCTTGGATCAGCGGTCCGTTGGACGAACTAGGCTGGCGCGACGAGGGCACGGCGGCCCCGAAACTCGAAACATCCGTCATGACGCTGGAACCAATGCAAATTGCCGGGAGTACTGCGCTGCATCTTAAGCTGTTCGTTAACGTTTTATAAATGATTTTGGCAAACTCACTTAACGTGCCGAATTGAACGAGCTTTTTCTGCAACGACCGCTGTGGCGGTTCGGTCTATGTGCGGTGGCGTGGGGCCTCAGGCCCGTTCGTTAGCGCCTGCCGTCGCGTGGGCCGGGCTCGGTGGGGTGCGTCGGCGGCCATGGGCCGTTGGAAGCGATCGCTCCGGATGGGGGCTGCGTCCGGCGATCAAAACGGCGTAGTATTATGCGGGGCCCGTATCCTGCAGGATTTGTCATGCGGTTGGGCTGATGTTGCAGACCCGGGTTGCAGTTCAGCCGCGGCGGCTTTCGAGGAGCGCAGGCATGGCGAGCAATCTTTCCTGCATCGGTTTTTCATTCGAGAATGCCGAGGATTTCCAGAGGGCAATGATCAAGCTTGCGGCGGGGGCGATCGAGCGGATCGGTTGCGACGCGGGCGACTATTCGGTTTGGCGATCGCGCACGGGGGCGGAGATCTGGTTTCATTTGCCGTTTCTGGGCACAGAAGACGCAGCTCAAGACATTGCAGGTCTGACGCCTTTCTATGAGGGAGTGAGCACGATCGACGTCGAGGTGACCGAACGAGTTCACCGGCCTGACGATAACGATTTCGAAGGCGCAATGACTGCCCAGACCAGAGATCCGGACGGCAGCAACGATGGCTATCCCATGACTTTCGACGCGGTAGACTTTGCCGTGCACGGTGCTCGTGAGTTGCCGTTTCTAGCGCAAGCGAGAATTACCGGCTTCGCACGGCAGGTGAGGGCGTTTGCCGACGAGACAGCTTATGCTGCCGACAAGGCTGGTCCGCTGGGAGACATCGCAATGGCACCGCGGGCGTTCATTCCGGTCGGACAATTCGGAGAGACTAGCGAAAGTGGGGAACCGGATACGGCGGCATCGACGGCGCTCATCACTGGGCGCGTCAGCGAGTACCGGCGGTATGTCAACGAGGTTACAGGGGTGGGGTTCGACTGGATGCTTGTGGAGAGCCTGGTTTCGACGTTCGATATCGTAGCCGACCCCGAAATCGTGGTGGGTGAGATCGTCGAGGGCGGCACAGTCGAGATCGGCTGCGTGCTGATCGGGCGGCTGATCGATGCAAGCCCTGAAGCTGCAGAGGAGTGATCCTTTGTAGCCAAGCACTGCAAAGTCGCACTTGCGCATGAAGGGTAGCTCCGCCTAGCATCGCTATGACGCGATCGAAACGACGTTTCAGAACCGTGCGCCGACAACACGTGAAACGTGCTGCCGCCGGGGAAGACAATCAGGTCGCGCGGTTCGGGAGGATTCGATGCTGCGATCCAGTTCTGTCGCCTTTGCTGCTATGTGCGCCTTTGCAACGAGCGTGATCGCGCAGGTCGCGGATTTCAAACCCGTCACAAGCGAAGCATTGACGAAGCCCGATCCGGCCGATTGGCTGATGATCAATCGGACGTATGACGAACAACGCTACAGTCCGCTCAAAGACATCGATCGAGGCAACGTCTCGCAATTGCGGACGGAGTGGGTGCGCGGGCTGCCGGCGGGTACGAACGAGGCGACTCCGCTGGTGTGGCGCGGCGTGATGTATCTCGGGGCGCCCGGCGGTAGTGTCATGGCATTCAATGCCACGACCGGTGACGTGTTGTGGACGTACAATCGCAATTACCCGCGGGAAATGACCGACTTCATCGGCGGGCCGAACGCATCGCGGACCAAGAACATCGCGATCTTCGAAGACATGATCTACTACATGTCTCACGACGGCTTCCTGGTCGCGCTCGATGCAGCGACGGGCAAGCTCAAGTGGGAAACCAAGACGCAGGACTACAAGGATCAAACCCAATCGACGGGGGGGATTGTCGTCGCCGAAGGCAAGGTGATCACCAACCGGACGTGCGAGGCGCGCGTGGGGTGTTTCATCTCGGCGCACGATGCAAAGTCCGGCAAGGAGGTATGGAAGTTCTACACAACGCCTGCGAAGGGCGAGCCCAATGGCGAGACTTGGGGGGAGGTCGCCGACGAGAAGCGGATTGCGAGTTCCTGGGGGTTGCCGGGCTCGTACGATCCGGTGCGCAAGGTTACCTACTGGGCAATCGCCAATCCAAAGCCGTACACGCGATTGATGCGGCATGGTTCAGCCGAAGGTACGGGCCGTGCCGCGCCATCAGATCTCTATTCCAACTCGACCGTCGCGCTCGATATCGAGACGGGTAAGCTCGTGTGGTACTATCAGCACCTCCCGGGCGATGATTGGGATGCGGATCACATCCACGAGCGTACGCTGATCCGCACGAAGTTCGAGCCTGACGTGAGGTCGGTGAAGTGGGTCAATCCCAAGATTCCCCGCGGCCAGGAACGCGATATGGTGATCGCGGTCGGTGAGGCCGGCGGCATCTGGGCGCTCGATCGGCAGTCTGGTGAATTCCTCTGGGCCACCCCGTTTCCGAGCGATTCACCTGACAGCCACATCTCGAAGATCGATGTCGATACCGGCAAGGTTCATCTCAATTGGGACAAGGTGTTCAAAAAAGACGGCGATCGCAGTCTCGTCTGCTTCCACAACACACGGAGCTGGTGGTCCACGTCTTATCATCCGGGGCTGAAGTCACTGTATATTCCGTTCCACGATCAATGCCTCGACATGACCGCGAACATGAAGAACCCGCAGGGATGGGGACCGCGGAGAAGTGCTGCTCGGCCCGGAGCGGACATGGCGAAGTTCTCCAACATCGCCAAGGTCAACCTGTCGACCGGTAAGATCGAGGTCATCCACTCCCAAGCTGAGCCTGGAAACGGTTCGGCACTGGTCACGGCCGGAAACCTGCTGTTCTGGGGGGACATGAACCGGCGAGTGCGTGCGCTTGATGCGGTGAGCGGCAAGGTGCTCTGGCAGACGATCGTAGGTGGCATCGTGCAAACCAGCACGATCACTTATGCCGTGAACGGGCGGCAGTACGTGGCGATCCTCACCGGCGATGGCCAATCTGGAACGGCGGGGCCGATCGGCCTGACCAAGACGCCGACGGTGCGTGGGCACAATGCGATCTATGTGTTCGCGTTGCCGCAGCGGCGAGGGTAGGCCGGCATCGGTAACGTCGATTGCGCAAATGTAGCGCATGAACAGTGCCGGGAATGATCGTCGACGCGAACAATACTCTAGATGCAACGACGGAGTGTCCTGTGCCTATCAGATCTATGCTGGCGGTGGCGGCGACGTTAGCCGGCTTTCTGCTCTCTGCCGTTGGTTCATTCGCGCGGGCGGAAGACCCTGCAGATTTCTTTCGCGGCAAGACGGTGACAATCTACGTCGCGGTCGGCCCAGGCGCGTACGACCTTTATGCGCGCGTGCTTGCGCAATATATGGCGCAGCACATTCCCGGCCAGCCTAATTTGATCGTGAACAACATGCCGGGTGGCGGAGGCATTCTGGCTGCCAACTACATCGCCAACATTGCGCCGAAGAACGGGACCGCGCTGCTCGTTCCGTTGAAGCTCGTTGCGATGACGCAGATGCTCGAGCCGACGAACGTGAAGTACGACGCGGGCAAGTTCAATTGGATCGGCAGCATGGTCGACGCGCCGGGTGTCATCATGGTGTGGCACGGTTCTCCGGGCACGACGTTCGCGGATGCGCGGAAGATGGAATTGATGCTCGGCAGCACGGGAGCGGGCGCTGAGACGATGATATTTCCGACGGTGATCAACAATGTGCTGGCCACGAAGTTCAAGATCATCTCGGGCTTCAAGGGAATGGGGGACATTTTTCTCGCGATCGAGCGCGGGGAAATTCACGGTGTGTCGACAGTCTATGGAAGTATCGCAGGTTTGAAACCGGACTGGCTTGCGGACAAGAAGCTGCGCTTCATTACGCAGGTTACGTCGCAGCGTACGCGAGAACTGCCGGATACGCCGGCGATCGTGGAGCTGGGTAACACCGCCGATGAGCGGGCTACGCTGGAGTTCCTGACACTCAGCAACAGCCTCGGCCGCGCCATTACCGCGCCGGCAGGCGTACCAGAAGATCGCGTTGCAGCGCTTCGGAAGGCATTCGATACGACAGTCAACTCGAAGGCCTACATTGATGATGCCAAGTCCAAGGGAATGGATATCAATCCGATTCCGGGCGTGGATATTCAGCGTGACGTGAAGCGTCACATCGAAACGCCGAAGGAGCTTGTCGCAAAGGTGAAAGCTGCGTTGGCGGCAGCGAGCGGAGGGAAGTAGGTGCGTTCGGCTGCGGTTTCAGTCTAGCCCTTCCCTTTCGTCTCCGTTGCGCCATGGCGGGCGTGTGCTTCGAGGAAGAGGATGATCTCGGTGGCGATGTCGGTACCGGTCGCCTTCTCAATGCCCTCCAGCCCGGGCGAAGAGTTGACCTCCATCACCAGAGGCCCGCGCTTCGACCTGAGCATGTCGACGCCGCAGACGTTTAAGCCGAGCGCATCTGCGGCGCGCACGGCGGTCTCGATTTCATCGGGCGATATGTCGGCTTTCTCGCCCTTGCCGCCGCGATGAAGGTTGGAACGGAAGTCGCCCTTGCGGCCGGTGCGCTTCATTGCGCCGACGACCTTGCCGCCGACGACCATTACACGAATATCGGAAGCGCCAGCTTCAGCGATGAATTCCTGTACGAGGATGTTGACGTTGGCTGCGCTGAACGCTTCGATGATGGAGATTGCGGAGGGGCCGGTTTCGGCGAGGATGACACCCATCCCTTGCGTTCCCTCGAGCAGCTTAATCACCACGGGGGCGCCGCCTACTTCCTTTATGACAGCCTCCGCCGTCTTGGGGCCGTGGGCGAATGCGGTGACGGGCAGGCCGATGCCGCGCCGAGCCAGCAATTGCAATGCTCGGAGCTTATCGCGTGAGCGGCCGATGGCGACGCTTTCGTTCAGGGGGTAGACGCCCTGGATCTCGAATTGGCGAAGCACGGCGAGGCCAAAGCCGGTGATCGAGGCGCCGATGCGCGGGATTACTGCGTCATACAGCGGTAGGGTCTTGCCGCCGTAGCGCAATGTCGGGCGGTTCGACGTTATATTCATATGAACGTGCAAGGTATTGATCACGTCGAGGGTGTGGTCGCGCGCTCGTGCCGCCTCCAATAGCCGTTTGTGCGAGTAGAGATTGGCATTTCGAGCCAGCATCGCGAGGCGCATGAGTGGTTCCGGCGAAGGTTCGGCTCGGTCACCCGGTCGGGCCGTTGCCGGCTGTCGAGCGATGAGCACTTCGAGTGAAAGGCTTATTGCGCGTTTGAGGTCAGGGCTAGCCACCACGTGCTATCGACGACTCGTCATGCATGGGATATTAATATCTTCGCATGTTGGAATGTTGAAGCGTAGCGCTGCAAGCAGGAAGAGATCACATGGCCGACAAGACGATCGATACCAAGGGCGCTAACTGCCCGATTCCGATCCTGAAGGCAAAAAAGGCGATCGGTGAGGTGCCGGTTGGTGGCACTCTCGAGGTGCTCGCGACTGATCCTGGCGCGGTTGCGGATTTCCAGGCGTTCGCCCGGCAAACCGGTCATGAACTCGTCGAGCATAGCGAGAGCGGTGGCGTCTACCGGTTCCTGATCAAACGCGCTTGATGAACTGGTTCCGTTCACGGGGGCTGGGATGTTCGGCCCTACTGTGAACCGTGGTTTGGAACAAGAAAGCGTCGCACTGGAACCTAGATGCCTACCGCTCAATGGCCTCCACCACCGATGGAGTATAGTTCGCCGGGGTGGGCGATGAGTTGATAAGCCATACGGATCGCGACGAGGAGCACAAGCCCCGCCATCAGAAAGCGTAGCTGCTCGCCTTTGAGTTTTGCACCGGCTGCCGCGCCGAGCTGGGCGCCGATGACGCCTCCGATCATCAGGATGATTGCCAGCACAATGTCGACTGTGAAGTTCCACCATGCCTGCATGATTGTGGTCGCTGCCGTCACGAACATGATCTGATACAGCGATGTGCCGACGACCACGTTGGTTGGCATCTTCAGCAGATAAATCATGGCTGGCACGAGAATGAATCCGCCACCGACGCCCATGATGCCCGACAGGAAGCCTATGAATAGGCCGATCAAAACGGGTGGGATGACGCTGATATAGAGCTTGGATCGTGGAAATCGGGTCTTGAAGGGGAGGCCGTGCATCCAGTTGTGCTGGCCAGACTTTCGCAAAGCTGCAGGCTTGCCGCTCTGCGTCTTGCGGATCGTGGAAAGACTTTCGATCATCATCAGCGCGCCAACGATGCCGAGCAGCGTGACGTAGCACAAGGTGATGACGAGATCGAACTGGCCGGTGCGACGCAGCACACTCACGGTTTGTACGCCGATGACGGAGCCGACCAGGCCGCCGGTTAGCAGCACCGTGCCCATCTTTATGTCGATGTTCTTGCGCCGCCATTGCGCCAAAGCACCTGAAACCGAGGAGGCGACGATCTGGGCAGCTTCCGTGCCTACAGCGATCGGGGAGGGGATACCTGAGAGGATGAGCAGCGGGGTCATGAGGAAGCCGCCACCGACGCCGAACATGCCTGACAGAAAGCCGACGGCCGCGCCCATTCCCATGAAGAGAAAGACGGAGACGGACATCTCGGCGATCGGTAGGTAGATATTCATTGCTGCGTCGCGACATCCATAGTTGGCAGGTGCGGGCCGGCGTGGAAGGTGACCGCTCGGTGATCAGGCGGCTTCTGCTCCGTAGTACAGTGTCACGACGTGCTGTGCCTCCGCAAAAAACAACCAGCGCTCAAGGGCCACGCCGAACATGACCGCGAGCAGTCCGAGGATGGTGAGCGGCAGGGTAAGCGGTCCTGCTGCGGTCAGTGTCAGGACAAGGGCCAGAAATGGCACTACGAATCCGATGAGTTGAACGATCATCCTGAGTTTCGCCGCGTGTTTACGAGCGATAGCGTAGCCCATTTCTCGCATCACGAAGTTGGCCTGGGTATGTGGTGCTTCGAGGGGGCGCACGCGGCCGAAACGTCCAAGGCCAGTTGCCGTGCCGCTGGTGCGATCACGCGGAGCTGCATCGATGAAGGACCAGTAGACCCGTTTCAATAGGAGGGAAGCTGCCAGAAAGGTGACGACAACCCATCCGAAGTCCTCGCTCTCATGGCCGAACAAGCGGAGCAAGGTGAGTGCGAGGACGCCGCCGCTCGCGAGCGAGAGTGCAACGTAAACCGGTGACACGAGCGGCTGATGCCAAGCCCGGATCGTAGGCAGTGACTGGTAGATCATTCCCGTGCACCAGACGGTGATGATGCTCATCGCAGCGGCGATGAGGGCGACGAAGCCGAAAATACCTTGGTTCTGGCCGAGCATGATCCAGCCGAATGCGAACAGGCCGAAGGGCACGAACGTCGCGACTGCCGCTATGCCTTCGCGTGACAGCCACGAGGTGCGCCATTGCGAGAAGGCTCGCCAGGCGCGTTCCGGGCGTCCGAGGTGGGCGGTGGACGACAACAATCCACCGGAGATCAGGGCGAACGCGAGACCCAGCCCAGCCATACCGAGCGTGAGATCGGCGGGCAGGTTGTCGAACACCGACAGGATCGCCAGCCAGAACAGCAGGCCATAGCCAGCGCCGGAGGCTGTCGTGAACAGAATGACGGAATAGGCTGGATGCATCTTGGACCCTAGCGGGAAAGGAGCTTGTCCGCCCAGGCGAACAGTTTTTCGGTGGCGGAGCCGTCAGTCTTTACCGGGGCGGCGGTCGAGGGCGTCGAGGGCGTCGTTGCGGCGTCGCGACGGGGGCGGGGAGGCAAGTATTTGTTGACTGGTTTGTAGCCCATCTCGGGCATGAGATCGTAGCCTTCGCGAGCTTTGACGAGTTGCGATACCGCACTCGACTCGTCGCCGAGGTCGCCGAAGTGGCGTGCGCCGGTCGGACAGGCTTTCACGCAGGCGGGCACGCGATCTTGCGGATCGAGTGTTTCATTGTAGATGCGGTCGACACAGAGCGTGCATTTCTTCATGACGCCGTCGGCGTAGTCATACTCGCGTGCGCCGTAGGGGCAGGCCCAGGAACACAGCTTGCAGCCGATGCATGTGTCCGGATTGACGAGCACGATGCCGTCCTCGGCGCGCTTGTAACTGGCTCCCGTGGGGCAGACGGTGACGCAGGCCGGCGTTTCGCAATGCAGGCACGACCGCGGAAAGTGCACGGTACGGCTCGTCGCGCCCTCGCCGACATCGTAGGCGTGGATGCGATTGAGCCAAGCGCCGTGCGGGTCAGCGCCGTAGGGATCGTGGTCGGAGAGCGGTGCGGAGTAGCCGGAGGTGTTCCACTCCTTGCAACTCGTCGCACACGCCTGGCAGCCGACGCAGGTGTCCAGGTCTATGACGAGGCCGAGCTTCTTGGCAGAGGGGGCGGGGAGGCTGGTCATGCCTTACCTCCTTTGAACTCGCGGCCGTAGCTCAGCGTGCTGGGGGCGCTGACGCCCGGGGGGGATTTCAACGGTTCGAACCGGGGCCAAGTCTCGTGCGCTTCGCCGGCCGGCGCCTTCTCGATCTTGACGCGCAGGTCGTACCAGGCGGCCTGACCGGTGACAGGATCGGAGTTGGAGTAGCGGTAGCCGCCGTCGCGCGGGGGCAGCAGCTCGGCGATGAGATGGTTGAGCAGAAAGCCCTGGGTCGCCTCGGGCGCGTCCTTGTCCAGGCCCCACGTACCCGATCGCTTGCCGATCGCGTTCCATGTCCAGACGGTGTCGTCGTTGACACCCTCCATCAGTTTGACTTGCGCCTTGACGCGGCCGATGTGGCTGGAGATCCAGACCCAGTCGTCGTCCTCGATGCCAAGTAGCGCGGCACGCGTTCGGCTCATATAGAGGCGATTGGCATTGGTGATCTGGCGCAGCCATGCGTTCTGCGAGCCCCACGAATGGTACATGTGCATCGGGCGTTGCGTGATCGCGTGCATCGGAAAGGCGCGGTCGTCGATCATCGTCCCCTCGAACGGTGGGTACCAGAACGGGAGCGGATCGAAGAAGCGCTCGATGCGCTGCTTGTGCTGAGCGGGGGGCTGTATAGGCCCATGTCCACGCGCGGCGAGACGGAACTTCTGCAGGGGTTCTGAATAGAGCTGGAAGATGATCGGATCGGTGGAACCGACGAAGCCGGAAGCCTTCGCGAACTCGAGGTAACCCTTGTTGGCGTGCTTCATGTAGCGATGGCCCGGCTCCAGGTGGTGGACGTGGAACGAGCCGTTCGCGATGTAGCGCTCCAACTGCTTGGGGTTCGGTTTGCCGACGCCGAAGCTGTTGCCGTCCTCACCGCGCCAGCCGATAAGCGGGCCGATGCCGGGCGAGCGCTCGTGGTTGACGATGTAGTCGGGATAGCCGCCGGGATAACGTGCCGTGCCGTCTTCCTTGGTGAAGCCCGGCAGCTTGAGGCGAGAACCGAGGTCGATCAATACGTCCTGGAAGCCGCGTACGTTGCGGTCGGGTTTGACCACGGGATGGCGGATCGCGTCGGCTGGTGCGTCTGCGTCCGAGATCGGGCGGTCGAGCATCGAGATGCAGTCGTAGCGCTCGAGATAGGTGGTGTCGGGCAGGATCAGATCGGCATACGCGACCATCTCGGAGGCGTAGGCGTCGGAATAGATGATCTTGGGGATCTTGTAAGTGCCGTCGTCGTGCTTGGCGGTCAGATAGTTCAGTGTCGCGCCGATGTTCATCGACGAGTTCCAGCTCATGTTGGCCATGTAGAGGAACAGCACGTCGACGGGATAGGGATCGGCCAGCGCCGCGTTGGTGATGACCATGTGCATGAGGCCGTGGGCGGCGATCGGCGCGTCCCACGAATAGGCCTTGTCGATGCGGGTCGGCGTGCCGTCAGCTTCCATAAGCAGGTCTTCGGGACCTGCGACGAACCCAAGGTGCATGCCCGGCAGCGGCTTGCCGGCGGCGATTTGGGATGGCTTGCCGACTGGTTTGTTCGGCGGAGGTGCTGGGCGCGGAAACGGTGCCTTGTAGCGGAAGCCGCCGGGCACATCGATTGTGCCGAGCAGGATCTGAAGGATGTGGATCAGGCGGCATGTGTGGAACCCGTTAGAGTGCGCCGAGATTCCACGCATGGCGTGCATAGAGACGGGCCGGCCGGTGATGCTGTCGTGCTCGCGGCCGGCCCAGTCGGTCCACTTCAGCGGTAGTGTGACCGTCTGCTTGAAGGCGACGTCGGCGATCTCGGCGGCGATGCGGCGGATCGTGTCGCCGGGAACGCCGGTTTCTTTTGCAACGGCGTCGGGCGCGTACTCGTTGCCGAGATAACGCTCAGCGATGAGGCGAAACACCGGCACAGCTTTGCGGCCATCAGCCAGAGTGAATTCGCCAACCACGGCTGGCGAGATGTCGATGCGAGAGCCTGCGGCCAGTTCGTTCGTGCGCTTGTCGAATACGATTGGCTTGCCGTCGGCATCACGTGCGAACAGTCCGTCATCGGGGCTGCCCGGATCGCGGATCACGAGCCACGGCGCGTTGGTATAGCGGACGAGATATTCGAGATCGACGTTCTCGGTTCTCAGCATCTCGTGAATAAGCGCGCCGACCAGAAGGCCGTCAGTACCGGGCTTGATGCCAAGCCATTCGTCGGCAATCGCGTTGTAGCCGGTGCGAACCGGGTTGATGGAGACGACCTTGGCGCCACGTCCCTTGAGCTTGCCAAGGGCTGTCTTGATCGGATTCGAGCCATGATCCTCGGCAACGCCGAAGAGGAGGAAATACTTCGTGTGCTCCCAATCAGGCTCGCCGAATTCCCAGAACGAGCCGCCGAACGTGTAGAGGCCGCCGGCTGCCATGTTGACCGAGCAGAAGCCGCCGTGGGCTGCGAAGTTCGGTGTGCCGTACTGCATCGCCCACCATCCCGTTAGCGACTGGGACTGGTCGCGACCGGTGAAGAACGCAAGCTTCTTTGGATCATCTTTGCGAACGTCGCCCAGCCATGTGGTGGCGAGGCCGAGCGCTTCGTCCCAGGAGATCTCCTTGAACTCGCCCGATCCGCGCTCCCCGACGCGGAGCAGCGGATTGCGAAGCCGCGAAGGCGCGTAGTGCTGCATGATGCCGGCGGAACCCTTGCCGCACAGCACGCCCTTGTTCACGGGGTGGTCGCGGTTACCCTCGATGTACCGGACCTTGCCATTCTTGAGGTACACCTTGATGCCGCAACGGCATGCACACATGTAGCAGGTCGTCGTCTTGATCTCGTCGGCGGGGGAGACGGACAGATCGATGTGCGGCTCGGCGGCGGCGGCGACTGGATGTGTGGCGCTCGCCACCGTCTGTGCTGTCGCGGCAGTCTTCTCGACCGGGTTCTGCATCGCTTGAGCGTTTCCTGCGATTGTTTGCTTCATTCGCCGCTGGTGTTTCGGCGGGTTGAGGGGGAGCGCGTCCGATCTAGTCGTGTGGCATGTCGGGGTTGTTTTCTCTTACCGCGAAGCAATTGAGCACTTCAGTTGCGGTTGGTGATTGTTTCGAGGATGAACTTTGCTTGCTTGTTCACTCGATGCCAAGTCCACGCCGAGGTCCTGTGAGAGATTTTTTAGCGGGTGCGGGGCTCGGTCGCAGGTGGTGGCTATCCGGTCGATGAGGCGGTGAAGAACTGCGACAACAGAATTCCGCCTATCATTGCGAGGACGAAGAGTATGACGCTGCCGATCTGCCCGCTCGTTGGAGCGAGCGCGGTGATTGCAGGGCCGGGGCACACGCCGGCGAGCCCCCAACCGATGCCGAAAATGGCGCTGCCGGCGACAAGACGGGTGTCGATCGGGCTCGGTTTCGGCACGAGAAATGCTGGTGCGGCCAGCGGGCGTCGCATGCGGCGCTGAATGACATAGGCGAGGAACATCATCGGCAGTGCGCCGATGAATACCATGAGCAGGGTCGGGTCCCAGCCGCCTTTCGCGATTGCTGCGATGTCGAGGAAGTCCAGGATCTTTCTGGGATTTGTCATCTGGGCGACGGTCAGGCCCGCGCCGAACATGATACCTGCGATCACGGCTGCAACGATGGGCATGTTCAAGCTCCCACGAGATGGCGCATGATGAACACGGTGGCGGCTGCGGTCGCCATGAACGTCAGCGTGGCCGCAATCGAGCGAACCGAGAAACGCGGGAGGCCGCAGACGCCGTGTCCGGATGTGCAACCGTTGGCGATGCGTGAGCCAAAACCAACCAGCAATCCGGCCGCGATGAGCGTGGCGGTACTTCCACTGAAGGCATTTCGTGGGACCAGTTGCGGAGATATGAGCCAGATCAAAAGTGCGCCGAGGGGCAGTCCAACGAGGAACGACAGGTTGAGAATGAAGCTTGCCGAGGCCGGTTTCAGGGCGCTTTCGAGGATGCCCGATATGCCTGCCATCCTGCCGACGGACAGAAGATAGAAGCCGGCTGCCAGTCCGATCAGGATACCACCTGTCAGACCATGCCACGGCATGAAGTTCTGCATGAGTTCGTCCTCTGCGTGCGTGCACCAATGCGAAGCGTGGAGCTTTCGCGAGAAGGAGCTTCCAAAGTCATCTGGGCGCGGCTGCGTCCGGCAATGCCGCATGTGTGAAACTGGAACAATGGATATGCGAATGTATTGATATTTGCCAGCGGATCGTGAATTCTCGGAACTCAGGCGTTTCAAATGGCATGTACGATAGGGGGAGACGATCACGTGACCGCGCTGCGTGAAATCATTTCCGGCAATCCGGGCGTCTGGCTGGCCGCCGGCGGCTTTCTGATCGGCGTTGTGTTCGGTGCGATCGTGTTCCGGACCAACTTCTGCACGATGGGTTCCATCTCCGACATCATGTCGTTTGGGGACTATCGACGCTTTCGCGCCTGGATTCTTGCGGCAGTGACCGCAATGATCGGCGCTCAGTTGCTCGATGTGTGGGGCGTGGTCGTCCTGCAAAAGTCGATGTATCTGGGGGCGACGCTCAACTGGGTCGGGAACATCCTGGGCGGCCTGATGTTCGGTTACGGCATGGTGTTTGCCGGGGGATGTGCGAGCAAGAATCTGGCGCGTGTCGGCGGTGGCGACTTGAGGTCGCTGATCACCCTGATCGTGATGGGACTTGTCGCTTACATGGCGATCGGGGGCATTCTGGGTCCGATCCGTGCGTCGCTCGAGCAGGCGACGAGCATCAATCTGCAAAGCATGAAGATCAGTTCGCAAGGGCTCGGAGCGTTGTTGGGCGTCGGGGGCGCGAGGGGCAACCTGATCATAGCGGGCATGATAGGGCTGGCTGGTCTCGTCTATTGTTTTCGTGATCCGGCGTTTCGCAGCTCTGGCGTGCATATCCTGTCGGGGATCGGCATCGGTCTTTGCGTTGTGGCGGGATGGGCTCTGACAGGATTAGCGTTCGATGAGATGGCGGATCGGCCGACCTCGCCGATCTCGCTGACCTATGTGCGGCCGACGGCCGATACGATCGAGTGGCTGCAGCGGTTTACGGCAGTACGCGTGCCGAATTTCGGCGTGACTACCGTGTTGGGCGCCATCTTCGGGGCATTTGTGACAGCTTTGGCGATGGGGCGATTTCGTTTTTCGACCTTCACCGATGTCGCTGATACGCGACGCAATCTTTATGGCGCCGTGCTGATGGGCATCGGCGGCGTGCTGGCGCTGGGTTGCACGGTCGGCCAGGCGATCACGGGGGTTTCGACGCTGGCGCTAGGTTCGTTCCTGACGTTCGCTGCGATCGTTGTCGGCGGCATCTATGGGATGAAGCGGATGGAAGCCATCCTGATGGCCGAGATTTGAGGGTTTGGACGGTGCCAGATCCGGAGGGTCTGGCACCTCAAATCAGGGACAGCCCGCGAAGCCGTCGGCGGCCATCTTGGCTTCATACTTCGGGGTGACGGCAGAGCCCAGCGTCAGAGTCGGCTTCACCTGATCCCAGTTGTTCGGCTTCAAGATGATGAACCAGCCCTTCTCGTAAGGGTCGGTGTTGGC
Source organism: Bradyrhizobiaceae bacterium (assembly GCA_947475855.1). Classification (GTDB taxonomy): domain Bacteria; phylum Pseudomonadota; class Alphaproteobacteria; order Rhizobiales; family Hyphomicrobiaceae; genus CAMDPA01. Next base: position 4,611 of record CANJPN010000029.1, on the reverse strand, counting down.
AAGCTGCGGATTGGCGACGAGATCCGTGTTGACCGCGACGACGTCGCCGGCAGCAGCGGATTTTGCGGGGCCTACCCACTTGCCGCTTTCAACCGTGGCGCAGCTCTTGCCGGCATCCACCGATCGGCCTGCCTTCTTCGGCGTGAAGGCTACGAGCTGACCTGCCATCGCCGTGGCGACCGTGGTCATGCCGAGCTTCACGGTGCCGTCGCCCTGCTCCTTGAACCAGATGTGGTTGTCCACGTCGTAGAGGAGATCGTCGGGGATGTTGCAGTTATTGACGACGGGCATGAGCGGCTCCGGAATTGTAGCGATGGCGTAGAGGGTAGCCTGAAGTAGTCTGCGCGTGAAGTCGTGAATTCAGTTGTGAATTCTGGCGAGCTGCGTTTGAGCGCCCGCGCTTTCGTTCTCTCGAACTGGTTTTGCAGCACAGCAGAAGTCGCCCAGGCCTGCGACTTCCAGCTTGCCTCCGACGAACAGCGCGAGGTGCTTTGCCACCATGGCGGCGAGGCGGACGCGTTTGGCGGCATCCGGATGTTGCGGCTCCAGCGTGACGAGATTGTAGTGATAGACAAGCTCGCGTGCGGTTTCGCGGCAGGCGTTGAAGGACGGATCACCCTTCGCGCCCTGGCGATGAAGCGCGAGAAGGCGGAAACCCTCTTTGGTTTCGCGTGTCGGTGTTTCGCCGCGTGCGACGATCCAGTTTTCGAGCACGGTTTCACCGAGCGCGAGCAGTTCCTGCGCGAGTGGGGTCTGACCCGCAGGGTCTGACCCCGGGGACGCCAATTCCGCGATTTCGTCGATGCGGGTTTCTATCTCGGCGAAGGTGATCATTGCTCGTTTCATATCTCGCCGGAATCGAATTGGGTGCCGTGGTAGATTTCGTCGACGGGGAGCGCGAGGCCGATCGACTGCAAGCTGACGCTGCTGGACGTTGTTGCGGCTGTCTCGACGGGGTCGTTCAGCCAAGCGCCATCCGCGCCGCGCCGGTAGACGTGAACTTCGACGCGAGTCGATTGCACGACTAGTATTTCCTTGAGCGACTGGAGGCCCGCGAGCGCATGAATACTCGACCAAGTGTCGTTTTCGTTGCTGGGTGACATCACCTCGACGATCAGCACGGGGTCGACGAAGGTGCCGTTGTCGGCTGGGGGCGAGCACGTCACCGATACGTCAGGCGCGCGGGCATTCATGCGCTTGTCCATCGGCGGGACGATGGGCGCTTCGGTGCCGGCGCGGCACGGGCTCTTGCCGGCGCGGAGGTGGTTGTTGAAGGCCGTAACGATGTTGCCTTGAATCATCGCGTGCGTGGCGCTTGCGGGCGCCATCGCATGCACGGCACCTTCGACCAGTTCGAGCCTGCCGACATGACCGCCACCGTCCCAGGCGAGGAACTCCTCGAGGGTCATCTGCTGCTCAGGTGTGGCTGCGGCTCGTGCGGTCATCATCAAGCTCCGGTCCAGACCGCGTGTTTAGCACGGCTGGGGACTGGTGTCAGACCCGGACGGGCCGGCACCTACGTCAGCCCCTTCTCGTGGATGAACTCGAGGGAGTTGGAGATGTTCTGCTGGATGCCGAGCTTGCGAGGCTTGATGCCGAGAGCGAGGCCGAGAAGCTGTGTGAAGTAGAGGATCTTAACGGTCGTCTTCTTGCCGAAGCGCTTTTCCGCGCGAATCTGATGCATCTCGAGGCCGGAGTGGCAGGTCGGGCATTCAGTAGCGATAACTTCCGCGCCGGAGGCTTCGGCGGCCTGCAGGATATTGAGCACCAACTTCGTCGATGTGTCGCTGTCGGACAATGTGTGAGCACCACCGCAGCAGGCGGTTTTCAGCGGGAACTCGACGTTCTCTGCCCCTGATGCCGCCAGCAAGTCGTCCATGAAATGCGGCTTGGATGTCGACTCGCTGCCTGGACCCTTGTCCTTCTCGGGAAAGATGTGGCGCGGGCGGACGTACATACAGCCGTAGTAGTTGGCGATCTTCATGCCGGCGAGGCGGCCCTTGGTGCGCTTGCGGAGGCCTTCTTCACCGATCGTGTCTTTGATCCAATCGAGTGCGTGTATGGTTTCGGCCTGGCCCGCTTCGTAGGTCTTGTGCCCGGCTTTGCTCGATAGTGTCGAGACAACCTCGCGTGAAGCTGCATCGTGGGCGAGGTCGTATTCGGCCTTCTTGAGATTGTGATAGCAGCCGTTGCAGGGGGCCATGACGACGTTGTTCTTGGTTGCGTTGACGGCCTGGCTCAGCACGCGGCTCGAAAGATAGGTCTGGATCTTGGGGTCGATGTTCTTGACCTCCATTGCGCCACAGCAGTTCCAATCCTTCACGTCTTGGAGTTTCAGGCCGAGTTCATACGCGATCGCACGCGTCGATACGTCGTAGCCGTTGCCGGAGCCTTCGAGCGCGCATCCCGGATAGTACGCTACCTCGCGCAGCTTGCGGGCTCTGTCGGTGATGTCGACCATTGGATGGGTTGCCCTTATTCCGCGGCGTGCAGCTTGCGCTGCGTTGCGTTGCCGTTTGCAGCCTTCGGCTTGTGGAGACCGAGCGCCTGCTTGTGCTCGGTTTCCTTTTCGATGATGTAGTCCTGGATGGCGGTGCGCGCCTTGCTCCAGCGGCGCGCCTTAGGATGGAAAACGAAGCTCCAGGCGCTCTTGATGCCCCACTTTACGGGGAGCCGCATGCCGATGTTCCAGGCGATCTGTTTCAGCCAATCCTGCAAAAGCGGCTGCTTCGTCTTCTGCAGGAACTTCATGAGGACCTTGGTGTCCTCGATGCGGCCATGCTGTACGATCTCATCGGTGAAGATCTTGTCGAACGTCGTCGACGGACTTTCCGGCGTATGGCCCTTGAGTTCGAGCCAGTGGGCGGTGGCCTTCATCACGCCTTCCGGGAACACGTCGCGGGGACAGGCATAGGTGCACTTGTTGCACGACACGCACTGCCAGATCAGATCCTTGTCGCGGAGGAGTTCCGATTCCATGCCCGTGCGGATCAGGTAGATCCAGTAGCGGGGATTGAAGCGAGGCTCGATCGCGTTGACTGTGCACGAATTGGTGCATGAGCCACACTGCCAGCAGCGATGGATGTGCTCGCCGCCCGGCAATGCCGCGATCTCGTCTTCCATCGCTTCGTTGTAGTCGGTGACGACGCGACTCTCGATGAATGTCGACCAGTGGCCCGACACGTCGACGCCATCGATCGTAAGGTTCTCGTGGGTCCGGAGGTTCTCCGGCCTGATCAGCGATTTCTCGTGAATTGGCATGTGTGCCGCGGTTCCCTACGAGATCAGTTTGAGAGGCGGCGCTTCTGCTTCGCCGTCGATGAAATGCTTGGCTCGAAGACGTTTACCTGCAACGCGGTCGAGGCCGAGGATGCGCCGCGTGTGTTCGAGCGGATCGCCCTCCGAGACGAAGTCGGCCTTGAGATAGGCGCCGCCTTGCGCGCTGATGTAGTCGCCGTAAATTTGCGCGCAAAGGAGGTCGACATGCCAAAGCATGTCCCGAAAAACGCCGTTGTCGGAGAGGAACTGAGACAACTCCTCGCGGAGAACCAGATGCGTCTCGTAAGTGTCCGAGAGATCGATCACGATGTGATCAACATCGTCGCCACCTCCATTGGGGTCGTGCCAGATCTGGCGGACTACGCCTGAATTGGCTTTCGTGTCCCAGATCCACCGGTGCATCAGCGGATAATGCTCGGGCAGCGTGTTGTGGAGGAGTTCTGCAGCAAGGTCGCGAAGAAAACGCTCACTCGTGCGGTGCGCTTGCCGATCGCTCTCGTGCTCTCCGACAGGGAGTTGGGGCTCTGCACCCTTTATTTTCAGGCGCAAGTCGCTTTCGAAAGTCGAGATGCGACTGTTCGCGACGGTTGTGTCGTGGGCGCGGAAGAGCAGAGCTTCAATCGCGGCGCTGATTTCGGGCCACGGCGTTTCTTGCAGCAACGGCTGTATCCGTCGACGCACGGTCGACATCAGCGGCACGATCTCGTCGAAGGAGGCGCGGCTAAGTGTTGCGGCCTTGCCGTCGGCGAGGCGATCCTGAAACACTGTGCTCTTGAGGCGAACGGCTTCCGCGAAGCGTTCGATTCCGCCGAGCGGCTCCGACGCGTTTATCAGACGCTCCAGCGCGATGCTCAGCTTCGTGCCCGAGAGATGGAGCACGGGGCGTTGTGGTGTCAGACCCTTGCTCATTTTACACCGAAAAATTGCTCAAATCCCGAGCCCGCCATGTTCAACAACTCCGGCAAGGTCAATTCCTTGATGCTGGGCCCTTCGAGCAGAAACGATCCGATGAGATATGAAGATCCGAATCCAGTTCCATCTGCGAAATCAACACTTAATAGCATCGGTTTGTGAATATCTGCGCATAACCATATCGCACTGTGTTTCCCTACAAAAAAGATGCAGCGGCCGCTCACCACCTGAGTTAAGCGAATACGCGATGCCGAGAACAGCATCATTGCCTCTCGCGCTGATGAATAGGCAAGAACTTCGAATTCTCCGCCTTTGCTGCCAGGGCATATCTCAATCTTCCACATCACTTCGCGGTCGAGTGCCACAATTCGGCATTTTGCACCTGCTTCGTCAGTTTTTAGAGCATCAAAATAGTTGGGC
>CANJPN010000028.1 GCA_947475855.1 Bradyrhizobiaceae bacterium | reverse complement strand
GGAGTATCTGACGAAGCTGCTGGGCGAGGAAATCGAGCGGTGGGGCAAGCTCATTCGTGAGACCGGCATCACGGTCGACGAGAAGTAAAGAGACTTCGTGGGAGAGGGAGGGACGCCGATGCTCGTCATTGACAACGATACCGTGGCCAAAGTTCTGACGATGGCCGATTGCATCCGAGTCCAGGAGGAGGCGTTCAAGAAGATCCCTACCGGTGGGGCGATCCACCGTCCGCGCATCGACATGTACATGCCGTGCGCCATCCCGGATGGCTATTTCCGCTGGGGCTCGATGGAAGGCGCCAACGACGGCTATTTCGCGATCCGCATGAAGTCCGACGTGATGACGTGGCCGAAGACGCCGGACGGCGGTTGGACCGAGGACAAGCACTGCATCAAGCCCGGCACGTACATGGGCTTGATCTTCCTCGTTTCGACGCGCAACGGAGAACCGCTGGCATTCATCAACGACGGGGTGTTGCAGCACATGCGGGTGGGCGGCGGCGCGGGGATCGGCACGAAGTATCTGTCGCGCGAGGACAGTCATGTCGTCGGCATGCTGGGTTCGGGCGGCATGGCGCGCACGTTCCTCGAGGCCTTCACCTGCGTGCGGGACATCAAACTGTGCAAGGTCTACAGCCCGACGGCTGCGAACCGCGAAGCCTACGCGGAGGAGATGACGAAGAAGATGGGCTTCGAAGTTCGTGCCGTTTCGACGCCGAAGGAGGCGCTGGAAGGCGTCGATATCGTTTCGTCGGCGACCGACAGCATGAAGCCGACGTATGACGCGGACTGGCTCAAGCCCGGCATGCACGTGACCAATCTCGGGCGGCGCGAGATGGCCGATGCGACGATGGCCAAGTTCGATGTGGTGATCCGGCAGGGTACGGCGGGTCTGCAGATGAAGCAGACCGAGCGGTTCCAGGCCGAGCGCGGGTTGTCTCCCGCGGCCTACATCGGCGGCTCCGCCGAAGAGATGAAGCGCATACCCGAGAAGAACCCGCAGCCTGGATTCGGCGGCGACAGTCCTGAATTCATGGATCGGGGCAAGGGCGGCGACAAACCCGACTTCGCCGATCTCATATCGGGCAAGGCCAAGGGGCGCACGAGCCGCGACCAGATCACGTTCTATCGTAACGTGGGCAATCAGGGCTTGCAGTTCAGTTGCGTCGGTGGACTCGTCTATGAGAAGTGCCGCGAGCAGAAAGTCGGCCGTGAAATTCCGACGGAGTGGTTCCTCCAGGATATCCGGGATTGATTTGATGAAGCGGCGTGTGAAGCCCTTTGGGCTGGCGGCGCGGTTTGCTTCGGTGGGTGCGCTCGTTGTTTTCGCCTGCGGAGCGGCGGCTGCACAAAGCACCGCCGACTACTTCAAGGCAAAAACGGTGTCGATCATCGTCGGTTTCGGGCCGGGAGGAGCGAACGATGTTTGGGCGCGCGCAATCGCGCGGCACATCCCGCGGCACTGGCCCGGTAGCCCAAGCGTTGTCGTTCAGAACCAGCCCGGGGCCGGCGGACTTACGCTGATCAACCAGCTCACTGCGGTCGCGCCGAAAGACGGCACGGTGATCGGTCTGATCAGCCGCGGTATTCCACTCGAGCCATTGCTTGGAGGTCAGGGCATCCAAATGGATCCGCGCCGCATGACGTGGATCGGCAGTCCGGATCTGGATACCACGGTTTGTGCGGCGCGCAAGGACGCGGCGGTGCAGCGCATGCAAGATCTGTTCGATAAAGAGCTTGTGGTCGGTGCTACGGGTTCGGGCGCAGACACTGCCATTTATCCGGAATTCCTCTCGGCCCTGCTTGGTATGAAGTTCAAGACCGTGAAGGGTTATAAGGGCTCGAATGAGATCTTCCTGGCGATGGAGCGCGGCGAAGTTCAGGGGATCTGCCTTGCAAACGATTCATTGGCGCGCACGCCGATTATGCGGGAGGGGCGCGCTAACATCTTGTTCCAGGCGGCGTTGAAGCCTGACGCTCGGTTGAAGGACGTGCCGGTCGGTATTGATCTGGCGCGGACGAAGGCAGAGCGCGAAGCGCTTCAACTGTTCTTTGCTCGGGTGGCTCTCGGACGGCCGTTCGTTGCGCCACCGGATTTGGCGCCTGAACGCTCAGCGGCGATACGTGCCGCGTTTGCCGCGACGCTTGCAGACAAGGAGTTCATCGAGGATGCGTCGAAGCAAGGATTGACGGTCGATGCTATCATTGGCGAGGAAATCGCCGGGATCATCGAGGAGGCCTACAAGACTCCTGCTGAGACGATCGCGCGTACGATGAAGGCTTTGGGGCGTTGAGCGCGGATACGAGCATGAACGGGGATGGGAAGGTGGACACTGAAAGCGGGCGAGCGGCGGGAAGGCCCGTCGCTTTCGTGACCGGTGCCTCCTACGGTGTCGGCGCTGCAACGGCTCATGCGTTCGCGCGGGCTGGCTACGACGTGATCATTACGGCGCGGCAGCGTGAGAACCTCAAAGCCACGCTCTCCGTGCTTGGGCAGACCGGGTGCCGCTCGACGGCGGTCGAGTTGTTGCTTTCGGACGATTCCTCGATCGACGCGGCTTTCCGTGTCGCGCTCGAAGCGTATGGCCGTATCGACGTCCTGGTGAACAATGCAGCTGTGAACTTGCGGCGGCTTGCGGTCGATGTCAGCCGTGAGGAATGGCGCGAGGTGATGGCGGCCAATGTGTCGGGGCCGTTCTTCATGACGCAGCTGATGGGGCAGCATTTGATCGCGGCGGGGCGGCCGGGCGCAGTCGTCAGTGTCGCGTCGACGCATGGGTTGGTGGGGGCGGCCGAGCGCAGTACTTATGGCATCTCAAAGGGTGCGATGATCCAGATGACGCGGATGCTGGCGATCGAATGGGCGGCGCATGGCATCCGCGTCAACGCGGTCGCACCCGGGCGGATGGAGACGGCGTCACCCTCACGCGCGGGCACGGGGGCGAACCTCGACTACATGGCGGCGATGCTGGCGCGAATACCGCTGCACAGGCTGGTGACGGCCGAGGAAGTGGCAGACGCGATCGTTTATCTCGGCGGCGCTGCTGCGGTTTCGATTACGGGCCATGTGCTCGTCATGGACGGCGGTCTGACGGCTGCTTGAGGCGGGATTCGTAGTTGCGGCGGAATACGCTGAGCTATTCCGCCCTACGAGGTTGGTTACCAGCCGCGTTTCTCCGACCCGAGAGCAGCGATGCCGGCCATGCCGGTTTTCAGTTTCGCTTCGGCTTCAGTGGAGAGCGATGGTAGCGGCGGGCGGGGCTGGCCTGCATCGCGGCCCACGATGCGCATCGCGGACTTCAGAGCCGCGACGCCGCCCGACTTCAAGATCTGGCGAAGGGCAGCGACGTCTTCCTGCGCGGCACGGGCCTCGAACAGCTTGTCCTTCGCGCAGTCGTCGAACATGCGGCGCACGAGTGTGGGCGCGATCGAGGCGAGCGGCGACATCAGTCCGGTTGCGCCGATGGCACGTGCGGATACATAGAGATCGCTGCCCGAGACGAGTTGGAAATCCGGGCGCAGCTTCGGCGCGTCGGTCATCAGCTCGATCATGAACTGCCAGTCGAGGCCGGAATCGACGACGCCCGCGAAGTTCGTTGCGCGTGGTATCAGCTTCAACATCATGTCGGTGTTGAGCTTCACACCGGACATGTCGTCGGGTGCGTTGTGAACGTAGAATGGCAGCTTCACTGCGGCCGCGATCTGGGCGAAGTGCTCCACCAACATCGCAGGCGGGGGAGTCCAGTAGTATGGCGTGGTCGAGACGACGGCGGCGGCGCCCGCGCTTTCGGCGAAGCGGGCGAGCGAGGCAGCGATGGATGTGCCTGAATCGCTGGCATGTGCGATTACTGGGACGCGGTCGCCGACATGCTTGATGACGGCCGCGATCAACTCGCGCTTTTCCGCGTCGGTCAGGCTGACGCTTTCGCCGACGTGCATCGGCGTTGCAATCGCGTCGGCACCGGCGGCGATGTGGAAGTCGATCAGCCGCGGCAACAGCTTCCAGTCGATGCGATTGTCGGCCGTGAACGGCGTCACAGGAGTGTGGACGAGGCCGGGCTTGAAGGTGGTCATGTCGGATTTCCGGTTCTGGCGGTGTCAGACGCTGCGGGACTGACACCTCAACATCGGTCACGGTGTCAGACCCGGAGGGTCTTACACCAACTCACCAGCCGTGCGGTTCGGTGTCCATGACGCCGAGTTCTTCGAGCTTCGTGCGGATGTAGGACTGGCGTTCCGCGGTGGCGGTCGGGAGCGGCGCGCGCGTCGGCCCGACCGGGCGGCCCATCAGCACCATTCCGCCCTTGAGCGAGGAGGGATACTGATCCTTGAACAGGTGCCAGAGTATCGTCATCTTGCGCTGCGCTTCGCGTGCGCGCGGCCAGTCACCGGCAACGCACGAGGTGTAGAGTTCAGTGCACAGATTTGGGCAGATCGAGCCTGCGGCCGAGTACGACCCAACGCCGCCGAGCGGAACGGACGGAAGCAGGAACTCGACACCGGTGACCAGCGCGAAGTCCGGCCGCAGTTTCAGGGCGAGCCGCGAGATCTCGATGAATTTCTCGGAATTGAAGCTCGCTTCCTTGACGCCGACGAAGTTCGGCAGCTTCTCGATCAGTCGCGCCATCAGCTCTCCGGTGATCTCGACGCCGTTCAGGTAGCTCGGTGAATTGTACGAGAGCACGGGAAGCGAAATGGAGCGGCACAACTTGGTGAAATAGTCTTCGATCGATTCCTGCGTCGGCGCCCAGACGTAGGGCGTGATGGCGAGGATGCCGTCGGCGCCGATTTTCTCTGCGTGCCTGGCGAGCGCGAACGTGTCTTCGACGGCCAATGCGCTGACGTGGACGGTAACTGGAATGCGGCCGGCGACGACCTTGACGCAGGCTTCGGCGAACAGCTTACGCTCCTCGATCGTGAGGCTCAGGGACTCGCCCTTGTGATGCGGCCACGAAATTGCGGTGGCGCCGGTGCGGACGTGGAAGTCCAGCACCTTCTCGAAGGTCGCCAGGTCGAGACTGAAATCGGGTTTCAGCGGGGTGACCGGGCTCTGCATCACGCCCTTGAACTTGGCCGCCATTTTTCCCCCTGTCATTCTGCCCGCCGCGGGCGTGTCCTGCGGGATTGCTATCACCAATCGCGATTTCCCGGCAACGACAGCCCTCCGGACCGGTAGGTGCGACAACTCGTGTCGCATAACACGGCAATGGAATTGTCAGAAAACCGTGCTACATTCCGTCGCTTCCAAGAAGGGTCAGGGGTCGATGGCGACCCCTTTTTCCGTAGTATCGGAGGCACATTTTGTCAGGTCACAAGCATATCGTTCTGACGTCTCACCCTTCCAAAGGCGGTTATCAGGCCCCTGAGATCAATTGGGGAGCGGCCACACCAAAAGAGCGTGGGCCCGTCGTCGGCAGCTCAAACAATCCGTCTCAGCGTAACGTCATCGGCGTCCATTCTGGCGCATACGGTGTTTATCGGGCGCTGGCGGTGGCGGCTGGCAAGCTCGATCCGATCCATCGTCCGGACCTGACGAATACGTTTCCGCCGGTCAGCATCGGACCGTTTCCGCAATGGTTCGAACCCGACAAGATCGTGTCGATCGATCCGTGGGGCCATCGCGTCGCGGAGGTATTCAAGGACGAGATCGCGGCGGGCCTCGACGTGCGTCCAACGATTGCGATCACCAAGGCACGGATTACATTCCCGGAGATCCGAGATGCGCTGGTCGCAAAGCGGCTCGTCTCCGATAATCGCGTGCTGCTACCTACGGGCGAGGCAAGCGTGACGAAGATCGCGCTGGAGCCGGTGTGGTATCTGCCGGGCATCGCCAATCGTCTGGGCATCAAGGAATCTGCGCTCAGGCGTGCGCTGTTCGAGCATACCGGCGCTATGTTCCCTGACCTCGTGACCCGGCCGGACCACAAGGTGTTCCTGCCGCCGATCGGAAACATCACGCTCTATATTTTCGGCGAGGTCGAGCGGCTATGGGATGGCCAAGGGGAGATTACATGCCGCGTGCATGACGAGTGTAACGGCTCGGATGTATTCGGCTCGGACATCTGCACCTGTCGGCCGTACCTTGCACACGGTATCGAGGAGTGCATTCGCAGCGCGCAGAAGGGCGGCGCCGGTATCATCGTCTACAATCGCAAGGAAGGGCGCGCGCTCGGCGAGGTCGTGAAGTTCCTCGTCTATAATGCGCGCAAGCGCAGCCAAGGCGGCGACAGCGCGGCGGCTTACTTCGAGCGGACGGAATGCGTGGCCGGTGTGCAGGACATGCGATTCCAGGATCTGATGCCGGACGTATTCCACTGGCTCGGCATGCGGCGCATCGACCGATGGATTTCGATGAGCAACCTGAAGTTCGAACCGATGCGGCAACAGGGCATCGATATCATTGCGCGCGTGCCGATCCCCGACGACCTCATTCCGCTCGATGCGCAGGTCGAAATGGATGCCAAGAAAGCGGCCGGCTATTACACGGATGAAACCGTTTCCAAGCCGGATGATCTCGCCAAGACGAAGGGGCGCGCGCTTGAAGACTACTGAGGCTGGTGAAGCCGGAGCCGCATCGTCGCTGTTTTCGGCGGCCGTGGTGCGCCAGCGTTGCGGCATGGTCTTCGAGGCGGGTGTTGCGGGCAAACTCGCGCACTTCGAGGTGCGGCTTGACCGCCTGGACGAGACTGCCAAATTCGTGGCTGAGACCATCCAGCTCAACTATCCCTCGCTGAAGGTGCCGTTCCATTCGCGGTGGCGGCATTTCGTGATCGAGGGGCAGGATCGGTGGCAGGGCGCAGTCGATGCCGGCGATATCTCCAAGGATCCCCATGAGCGCGCCCGCCAGCGCTTCGAGTTGGCGATCACCAGCGTGCTGCTGGATGCTGGTGCGGGCCCCGATTGGCGATGGGCGGAGCCGATCGCGCATGGCAATGGCAATGCCAAGTGGTTGCATGTCGGACGCTCGGAAGGTCTGGCGCTTGCCAGCTTCAATGCTTGGCAGCGTGGCTATTTTTCCAGTCGTCTGGACGATCCGCGACGCGCGGATGCGGAGGGGCTGTGCTCGTTCTCGTCGGACGAGTTGGCGAAGGCGTTCTTGGTGCGGCCAGACAATCCGCTCGACGGCCTGGAAGGGCGTTCGGCGCTGCTCAACCGGCTTGGACATGCAATCGTTGCCCGGCCCGACCTGTTCGGCGCGGAAGGTCGTCTCGGGGGGCTGTTCGACACGCTGGCCAGGCGGGCCGTTGGCGGCAAACTGCCTGCGCCGGAAATACTGAGCTTGTTGCTGGATGCGTTGGGGCCGATCTGGCCCGGGCGGATTTCGCTCGACGGTATCAATCTCGGCGATACGTGGCGGCATCCCGCAGTCGTGGCGCGGGGGGCGACGAACGGACTGGTGCCGTTCCACAAGTTGTCGCAATGGCTTTCGTATTCGTTGATCGAGCCTTTGCAGGAAGCGGGCATCGCCGTTGTCGATATCGACGGCCTCACGGGGCTCGCGGAATACCGCAATGGCGGATTATTCGTCGATCACGGCGTGATCGAGCCGCGGTCGCCATCGTTGCTGGAGCGCGACCATCATCCAGGCGACGAACCAATCGTCGAATGGCGGGCGCTGACGGTGGTGCTGCTCGACCGCATTGCGCCGCTGGTGCGTTCGAGGCTCGGCGTTACCGCCGAGGATATGCCGCTCGCGTCGGTGCTCGAAGGCGGGACCTGGTCTGCGGGGCGCCGCATTGCAAAGCAGAAGCGCGCCGATGGTGGTCCGCCAGTGCGGATCATAAGTGACGGTTCGGTTTTTTGACGTATCTCGAAGGAAAGTGAAGCGCATGCATCCGAAGTTGACCGTGGTCAATCACCCGCTGGTGGCACACAAGCTCTCACTGATGCGGGAAGAGGAAACGTCGACGGCCCGTTTCCGCAATCTAGCCCGAGAGCTCGGGCTGCTGATCGGTTACGAGGTGCTGCGCGATCTGCCGTTGGAGTTTCGCGAGATCACGACCCCGATGGGGAAGGCGTCGATGCCGTTCATAAAGGGGAAGAAGGTGGTTTTCGTCCCAATCCTTCGGGCGGCGTTGGGGCTCGTCGACGGGTTGCTCGATCTGGTGCCGTCCGCCCGTGTGGGCCACATCGGCATTTATCGCGAGCCGGAGACGCTGACGGCGATCGAGTACTTCCTGAAGCTGCCGGACGACGTGGCCGACCGGCCGGTGGTGATCGTCAGTGCGGTCATAGCGAGCGGTAACAGTGCGATCGCTGCGATCAGCCGGCTCAGTGAACACGGAGCAAAGAATATTAAGCTGGTGTCGCTGGTTTCGGCGCCGGAGGGTCTTGCCGCATTGGCCAAAGCCTATCCGAGCGTGCCGGTTTTCACGGCGGCAGTCGATCAGCGGCTCGATGAGGCGGGCTTCGTGATCCCTGGCCTGGGTGATGCCGGCGACCGCATGTTCGGCACCAAATAGCGATGGGGTTTCAGGGTTGGGGTTTTCGCTTGGATATGTGACAAGCATTGTCGGCTGATTGGCGCTCTGCGCACGGCCGCCCGTCCTCAGGTGTTCTTCCGGAGCTGCAATGGAAATCGGCGTCTCGACGCAAGGCCTCGTGCTGCTTGCCCTGGCCTTGGCGGCATCCGGTTTCGTGATGGGCTTTCTGGCGGGGCTGTTCGGCATCGGCGGCGGCGCCATTCTGGTTCCGGCTCTCTACGAGGCGTTTCGCGCGATCGGCGTCGATCATGACGTACTGATGCATTTGTGTCTGGGCACTTCTTTGGCGGTGATGGTGCCGACGACGATCACGTCCTTTCGATCACATCGCGCCAAAGGGACCGTGGACGAAGCGTTTCTAAAGCGGATCGCGGTGTGGATCGTGCTCGGCGTCATCATCGGCGCACTCATCGCGCGGGTGGCGCCCAGTAGGACGCTACAATGGATCTGGGCGGTGTGCGGCGGCCTGCTTGCGATCAAGATGGCATTCAGCCGGGACGAGTGGGTGATCGCGCAAGAGGTGCCGCGCTCGTGGGTCACAGAAGCGGTCGCGCTGGTGATCGGGCTTGCCTCGACGCTGATGAGCATCGGCGGTGCGTCGATCATGGTGGCATTCATGACGTTGTTCGGCCGGCCTCTGATGCCGTCTATCTCGACCAGCTCGGGGCTCGGGCCGCTGATCGCGATACCGGGCACGATCGGCTTCATCTGGGCCGGCTGGGGGGCGACAAATCTGCCGCCGTTTTCGATCGGCTACGTCAGCCTGCTGGGGGCGGCGCTGATCATTCCCGTGAGCGTCTACGCTGCCCCGATCGGTGTGCGGGTGGGGCACGGCTTGCCGAAGCGCAAGATGGAGGTCGCATTTGCGGCGTTCCTCGGGCTGATGTCTCTGCGGTTCCTGGTTGGTGCGGTGTTCGATTGAAGGGCGACCCGCGTTAACGCGCCGTTTGCCATGGTGTTCGCTCGCCCAAAGCTGCTGCACGATTCTTGCTGGATCGACCATCAATGGACCTGGATCTGCCCGAAATGGCGCAGCTTCGGGGTGGTATCGGCGAGGCGGGAGACAGCTCATGTTCGAGCGCGGCAGGATCGACAACCGGGCAGCGGAGCCCACCAGTGTGCCGGTGGAGCTTGAGCTGCTCGACGGCAGCATCGCCAAGGGCAAGTTGATGGTCTCGTCGGGTCATGCGCCGCTCGACGCGATCAACAATGCCGGTGGTTTCGTCGAGTTCGTACCCTATACCGGCGACGCCCGCCTGATCGCCAAATCAACGATTGCGTCGATAAAGCTCGTCGGTGTCCCGCGTGCGCCGAACCTGCGGCCCCGGACCGGCATTACCGACGACTTCGATCCTCACCTGATCCTGGGGATTTCGACCGAGAGCACGTGGGAAGATATCCGAACGGCCTACGTTCAACTCTCGAAGGCTTATCATCCGGATCGGTATTCTTCCGCGAGTCTACCGGTGGAAGTAGGCGATTATCTCGAGGCGATGGCGCGGCGGGTGAATGCCGCCGATGCTGCGCTGGAGGCCACGGAGCGAACCGCAAAGCGTTTCCGGGCTGATCTTTCGCCCGCCGTCTTCACGTCGCGGGCGCGTTGATACCAATTGGAGCTGTGTTTGGCGGTCGATCGCAGGCAGCTTCTGGCCGCTATGGGCGCTACGCTCAGTTTTGGCGTGGGCAGATCCAGCGCGAAGGGTGAGGCCATGCATGTCCGCAAGATCCCCTCGACCGGCGAGGCCATGCCGGTCGTCGGCTTGGGTACCTGGCAGACGTTCGATATCGGGACCGACCGTGCCGAAAGGGCACAGCGGCGCGAAGTGCTCGAGGCGCTGTTTGCAGCCGGCGGGCGGATGATCGACAGTTCGCCGATGTATGGCCGCAGCGAGGCTGTGGTCGGCGATCTCCTGGCCGAGATGAGAACGCGGGACACAGCATTCCTGGCCACCAAAGTCTGGACCTCGGGCGAGAAGGCTGGGCTCGCGCAAATGAAGGCTTCGGCCGAGAAGTTGCGTGCGCCGGTCATCGATCTGATGCAGATCCACAACCTCGTTGATTGGCGCGTGCAATTGAAATCGCTGCGCGCGGCCAAGGATGCGGGGCGCTATCGCTATATCGGGATTACCCACTACACGGTGCCTGCGCTCGACGAGCTGGCCGCGATTCTGACAAGTGAAAAACTGGATTTCGTACAAATCGGCTATTCGTTGGGGACGCGTGCCGCCGAGAAGCGGCTGCTTCCCGTCGCCGAGCAGCGCGGTGTTGCGGTGATCGCCAACCAGCCGTTCGACAGCGGATCTATGTTCGCCAAGGTCAAGGGGAAGCCGCTGCCGGAATGGGCGGGCGAGATCGACTGTGCAAGCTGGGCACAGATCATGTTGAAGTACCTGATCGGGCACCCCGGGGTTACATGCGTCATTCCGGGGACCGCCAGGCCGGATCACGCGCGGGACAACCTTGCGGCCGGTGTGGGGCGGCTGCCGGATGCGGCCCAACGCCGGGCGATAGCCGAAGCGTGGGACCGGTTATAACCGAAGAGCTAGCCTCAACCATAGATCTCCGCGCGTCCCGAAGTTCACCCCACCCTCGCCCCCTCTCCATCTAGGGGAGGGGAGAAGTCGTCGGCGGTTTGGGGCAGCGAGTTCGGGCCACACCGGCGCGGGATCGGGCGCGTGCGTCTTCAGTTGCTGTTGACGTGACATGAGCCAACTCGCAATCTCGCGTTTGCACTTCAGCGGGTGGGAGGAATTCGGCATGTGCATTTTCTGTGGGTCCAAATCTCACGTAGCAGCGAAGAGCGTCTCCAGTGCACCCGGTGTGGCGCCGCTCAGCCGTCGCAGTTTCGTTTCGAACGCTGCTGCTTTCGGCGGGCTTTATGCCAGCGCCAAGGTGCTCGGCGCCGTCGATGCCAATGCGCAAGGGGCAGTCGCAGGGCGCGCCGACTACGTGATCGAGAACGCGAAGATCATAACGCTCGATCCACGTAATCCGATCGCCGATGCCATCGCCATCAGGGGCGACACCATCATTGCGGTTGGACAGCGCCGCGACATGGCGGGGCTCGTGCAGCCCGGCACCAACGTGATCGATGCTGGCAAGCGGACGATCGTTCCAGGGCTGAATGACAGCCATACGCATTTCATCCGTGGAGGTCTCACCTACAGTCAGGAGGTGCGGTGGGATGGCTTGCCGTCGCTGACGATCGCGCTGCGGATGCTGAAAGAGCAGGCCGCGCGCACGCCGGCGCCGCACTGGGTTCAGGTGGTCGGGGGGTGGACGTATCATCAGTTCCGGGAGAAGCGGCTGCCGTCGCTCGCCGAACTGAACATAGCGACGGGCGACGTGCCTTGCTTCGTGATGCACATGTACGACCGTGGCATGGTGAACCGTGCGGGCCTGCGTGTGCTGGGCTGGAACAAAGATACGCCCGATCCGTTCGGTGGTGTGCTGGCGCGAGATGCGCAAGGCAATCCGACGGGCATGGTGATCTCGACGACTTCGCTGGCGAGTCTGCTCGGAGTGTTCGCCAAGGTGCCGAAACTCGGCGCGGACGAGCAGATCCTTTCGACGCGTCACATGATGCGCGAACTCAACCGGCTCGGCGTTACCAGCCTGATCGATGCGGGCGGTGGCGGCCAGAACTATCCGGAGAACTATGCTGCGACGGCGAAACTCGCCGCGGACAAGCAGCTTACCGTTCGGATCGCCTATACGCTGATGGCGCAACGGCCTGGCCGCGAGATCGAGGATTACCAGTCCTGGCTGCAGGCGGCCAAGCTCTACGACGGCGACGATTATTTCCGTCTGATCGGGGCTGGCGAGTACACGCTGTGGGCTGCCGGCGACAATACCAACTTCGCGCGCGATCCCGTGATCCAGCCGCCGATCATGGAAGAGAAGCTGACGGAGGTGATCAAGTTCCTCGCCGCCAACAACTGGCCGTTCCGTATGCATGCGAGCTTCGATTATACGGCCAAGCGCATTCTCGGCGTGCTCGAGAAGGTTCATGCCGAGACACCGATCGACAAGCTGCGTTGGGGCCTCGAGCATGCCGAGGGACTGTCGGTGGGCACGCTCGAGCGGATCAAGAAGCTGAATGGCAGTCTGGGTTTGCAGAACCGCATGTCCCTCGATGGTGAGGCCTACGTGACAAAGTGGGGCGTGGAAGCGTCGGAGGATGCACCGGCGTTCGGCCGAATCAAGGAGATGGGCATTCCGTTCGCGCTGGGCACGGACGGAAACCGTGCAGCCAGTCACAATCCGTGGTCGGGTATCGAGTGGCTCGTGACGGGCCGCACGCAGGGCGGGTTCAAGCATCAGGCGGACCGGAACCTGATGAGCCGCGAGGAAGCGTTGCGTGCATATTCGGCTCAAGGCGCTTGGATCAGTGCGGAGGAGAACAAGAAGGGGACGCTGTCAGTCGGCAAGTGGGCCGATCTCGCGATTCTGGCCGAGGACTACATGACAGTGCCCGCGAACCGGATCTCGCAGATGCAAGCGATGTTGACGATGGTGGGCGGCAAGGTCGTTTACGGCACTGCCGGATACGCCGCCCTGGCGCCTGCGCCGCTGCGCGTTTCGCCGGATTGGTTGCCGATCAATCATTACGCCAGTTTCTCGCGGCTTGCTTCGATCGAGGACAACGATCCGACCGGCATCAAACATGCGCAGATGATGATCGAGGAGGCTATGCCGACGGTGATCGGTGCGGATGGGCAGCGCTGGACCATGGGTTGCGGCTGCGGGCTGTTGTAATGTCGATCGTGGGGGCAGCACAATTGGACTTGCGTCCCCGGACGAACGTTCTGACCGACAGTTCGGAGCGCGAAGAGTCGGGGTCTTTACACCTCTCAGAAGTGTAAAGGTCCCGGATAGCTTCGCTTCACTCGGCTTCCGGAAACGCAGAAGTGTCCATACTCACGCGATAGGTCCGGGCGCGGGTGGTTGGGCCTAATGCGCACTTCTCTTTCAAGGCCCAACGCGGAGGTCGGTCGGCAGTGCGCGGCCCATTGCCTGGCCGAGCCAGAAATCCAGCTTGGCCCACAGGCCGGTCCGCTCGGCTTCGCCAATAGGGCGGGTGCGTTCCTGGACTTGTGACGCGATCTTTGCCGCGTCGCTGCCAAGGCCGCGCACGCGGGCAACTGCGGCGACGCCGACGTAGTCGCGGGTCCATAAGGCCCGCATCATGCCGAGAGGCGAATAGAAGCCCTTGTCGACAACAAATGCGCGATGCCCCTCTTCGTGAGCCTCGGTTTCCTTGCGGGAGGCTTCGCGGTAGGTGCTCCAATGGCGTGCCGGCTTCAAGTGGTGCTCGACGTGGAAATCCGCGCCGAGATGGCCGTGCTCGTCGCCTTCGTAATTGATGGTATTGCCGTGCACGTCGGTGACGTCGCGCGCATCGATCAGGCCGTGCTGGAAGAAGGCGAAAAACGACAGTATCTGTCCGCCGAGGAGACGGCTGCCGACAATCAGGCCGGCGGCGATCGGGTTGAACACCGCGACGATCGCGACGATCACATAAAAGATCGCCATGCCATGGAGCAGTTCGCGGATCTGCCGGCTCTTGCCCTTGCGGCGCAGGTAGGGAATCACGAGGCAGCCGGTCAGCAGGTCGAGGCCTTGCAGAAACGCGTGGCGGCTGTAGTCGAGGAAGCTCGTGCGATCATAGGTCATGGTCGACTGGGTGTCGTCGGGACCGTTGTCCTCGACGTGATGTATGTAGACGTGCTGGATCCTATAGAATTCGGGGATGCGGATCGTCAGCAGGGTTACCGGATATTCGAAGATCCACTGGCAGATCGAGAGGATGCGCTTTACGCGCGGTGTCGAGCCGATGCGTGGGGTGAAGATGCGATTGTGCATGTGGGTGTGCTCGATCAGGTCCTGTGGAAAGAGCACGAGAAGGAGAGCTGCACTCCACAACGCAACGACGAGATAGTTGAGCGTCGACGGGAGGATCAGCAGGATGGTGACCGGGACCATCGCGATGGCGTTGCCGATGAAAATGCGCGCGAACGCTGCGTCGAGGGGATTGTGCAGATTGCGGGCGAACCAGCGGTCCGGCCAACGGGTTTCGATGCCGGCTTTGACCTCATCGAACGTGGCGGGTTGCTTCGTGTATGTGAGATAGCTGCGAGCGAAGACGCCGACGCCGCACCACAGGGCCAGTTCAGCCAGGATTTCGCGCGGGTTCGTATAGTCCGGGAAGAAGCCGTCGATCGTTTGGGTGAGCAAGGCAGCGGCAACCGACGAGAGCACGAGCAGGGGAAGTGCCAAGCGCTCGAGCAGCCGGCGCGGAAGGATCCACGACACGGCGGCAGCCGGCAGGATCGCCAGCCAGTAGATGCAGAAAGCGACGATGACGAAGTAGATGCTGACGGCGGCGCCGGCCGCGGTTGCGATGACTTTGCCGACGCCGGATCGGGCCGTTGTAGGCTCGATGCGGTGGCCTATGCGATCGGAATAGTCGACCAGATCCGTCATTGGAATACCCGCCCTGAAATGCGCCCGCGGACGTCACTCCGACCGCCCGGTTGCGCTTTTCCTTTAAATAGCTTCAAGCCAATTCTCTGATCTGTCCCGCACGTAACAATGGCAGGCAGGATAAAACAAAAAGAGCTTGCCATCGAGGATGGCAGGCTCTTCTTGGATAACCGGGGTGGTTCACTCACTCGACCTTGGCGCCGCTTTCCTTGATCGGCTTGGCCCACTTCTCGATCTCGCTCTTAACAAATTGGGCGAGATACTCCGGGCTGCGCTTGTCCTTGCCGACGACGACGGCGCCCAATTCGGTGAGGCGATTGGCGACGGAAGCGTCTTCCATCGCTTCGTTCGTCACGTCATTCAGCTTCTTCACGATGTCGGCCGGGGTGCCCTTCGGGAAGAAGAAAGCGTTCCAGGTGTAGGCCTCGAATCCCTTCATCCCCTGCTCGTCAGCGGTCGGCAGGTCGGGCAGTGCGGGCGAACGCGCGAGGTTGAACAGAGCGAGCGCCTTGACGGTCTTGGATTCAACTTGCGGCTTGGCCGTCGACATGATCTCGCAGAGGTAGTCCACCTGACCGCCGACGAGGTCGTTCATGGCTGGACCCGTACCTTTGTAGGGAACGTGGGCGGCCTTGATGCCGGCGGCCGCATTCATCAGAACGCACGCGAGATGGGGGGCGGAGCCGGTGCCGGCGGAGGCGAAGTTCAACTTGCCCTCATTGGCCTTGGCGTGGGCGATGAACGAGTTGAGGTCCGTCGCCGGCAAAGCGTTTTTGGTGAGGAGACCGATCGGAACCTGGGCGATCAATATCACGGGCTGGAAGTCAGCCGAGGCGTCGTACAGCGGTCGCGCATAGAGCGTCTGACCTTGGGCGTGCGTGCCGACGGTGCCCATGCCGAAGGTGTTACCATCGGGGCGGGACTTGGCGACGCGGGACGAGCCGGTCATGCCGCCGGCGCCGCCGACATTTTCGATCACCACCTGCTGGCCGAGAGACTTCGAGATGCGCTCGCCGACGATACGGCCCAGCACGTCGGTCGGGCCGCCGGCCGCGAACGGGATGATCATTGTGACGGGGCCGCTTGGCCATTGCTGCGCGGCTGCGGGACTGGCGATGGCGCCCACGCCGATGAGGAGGGCGGAGATCGTTTTGAGCATTGCGTTTCTCCCGATGGAACCTTCGATGCTTATCGCGAGCACATGGTTGCTCGCGCCGAGTTTGGCAAGCCTTGATCGGGCGCAAGACTTTTTCGCGCCGATCGAAGTTCGGTGAGTTTTCAGGTCAGTGTGCCTGGGCTCCGTCGCGCATCAACTTGTAAGTTATAGAGTCGATCAAGGCTTCGAAGCTTGCGTCGACGATGTTTGGCGATACGCCGACCGTGAACCAGCGTTCGCCGGTGATGGTATCGCGGCTTTCGACGAGGACGCGCGTAACGGCTTCGGTGCCGGCGGTGAGAATGCGGACCTTGTAATCCACGAGCTCGATGGTGGAGATATACTTCTGATACGGGCCGAGGTCCTTGCGCAGTGCCTCGTCCAGCGCGTGAACGGGGCCGGTGCCCGACGCGATCGACCAGACGGGCTCGCTATCACCATTGATCTGGACCTGCACGTCGGCGTTCGAGACGGTAATCTGCTCGCCCATGGCGTTGAAGCGCTGCTCGACGGAGACGCGAAAGCTCGTTACCTGGAAGAAGCGCGGAACCTGCCCCATGAGCCGGCGGGCGAGGAGCTCAAACGAGGCTTCGGCGCCTTCGTAGGCGAAGCCCATGGCTTCGCGGCGCTTCACTTCCTCCAACAGTTCGGCGACACGCGGGTCGTTCTTGTCGAGGGCGATACCACGGCGCTCGAGTTCCCAAAGGACGTTCGATTTTCCAGCCTGGTCGGAAACCATGACGCGGCGCATGTTGCCGACACTTTCGGGAGCGATGTGCTCGTAGGTCTCGGGCTCCTTGAGGATCGCGGAAGCATGGATGCCGGCCTTCGTGGCGAACGCGGATTCGCCGACGTAGGGTGCGTGACGGTTCGGCGCTCGATTGAGGATCTCGTCGAGAACGCGGCTGGCGTGGCTGAGTTTTACAAGTCGTTCAGGTGTGACTGCTGTCTGGAAGCGATCTGCAAAATAGCTCTTCAGTAGTAGCGTCGGGATGATCGACGTGAGGTTGGCGTTGCCGCAGCGCTCGCCAAGTCCGTTGAGGGTGCCCTGGATCTGCCGGGCTCCGGCGCGCACTGCCGCGAGCGAGTTGGCGACGGCGTTTTCTGTGTCGTTGTGCGTATGGATGCCGAGGTGAGCGCCGGGCACGATCCGGGCGACGTCGGAGACAATTGCTTCGATCTCATCGGGGAGCGTGCCGCCGTTGGTATCGCACAGAACGACCCAGCGTGCGCCGGACTCGTATGCGGTGCGGGCGATTTCTAGCGCATATGACTTGTTGGCTTTGTACCCATCAAAGAAGTGCTCGCAGTCGATCATCGCCTGTTTGTGCGCGCCGCGCACGGCCTTCACCGATTCGGCGACGCCGGCCGTGTTCTCCTCGTTGGTGATGCCAAGGGCGACCCGGACATGGTAATCCCAGCTCTTGGCGACGAGACAGACGGCATCGGCGTTAGCTTGCAGTATGGCCTGGAAGCCGGGATCGTTCGAAGCTGAACGGCCTGCGCGCTTGGTCATTCCGAACGCGGTGAAAGTCGCGCGTTTGAGAGGGAGCTTGCTCGCGAAAAGCTCCGTGTCGGTTGGGTTTGCGCCGGGGTATCCGCCTTCGATGTAGTCAACGCCGAGGTCGTCAAGCACCGTCGCAATGCGGCGCTTGTCCTGAACCGAGAAGTCGACGCCCATGGTCTGTGCGCCGTCGCGTAGCGTCGTGTCGAAGAGGTAGAGGCGTTCTTTGGCCGTCGTCATCTTCAGCCTCTAAGTCCGAAGTAGCGCATCAAGGCCAGGCCTGCGACGATGGCTACAAGCATCAGCAGCGTGTAGCGGATCTGTCCGACCCAATCGATCTTGGGTCCCTTGCCATCATTTTTGGGATCGTCTGTCATGATGGCTTTCCACTGCCGATGGGCGTCAGTTTCTTGGTCATGGTCGTGTTCGCGAGCCACTGGTCATCGATGGGAACGGAGTTCCGACTGACGGCGATGTATCCGCGTTCCTCGAAGAAGGCGGCTGCCGTTTCGCTCGCATCGACCGAGATCTCGGCGCCGCCTCGGGCTGCTGCGATCCGTTCCAGCGCGTCGCAGAGCGCTGAGCCGACGCCTTCTCCCGCGTGGTAGGGGTGTACGAAGAGCATATCGAGGATCTTGTTGTCCTTGAGCGAGGCGAAGCCGGCGTACTCGCCTTCGATCTGGACGACGAGCGTGACCATCGAGGCGAGCCGCTTGGCGAAAGCCTGTGAGTCTTCCGCCGCGGATATCCACGCAATGCGCTGGTCCTCGTCGTAGTCTTCCTGCGTCAGTTCCTCGATCGATTGCGCAAACAGCTCGCGCAGGCCGATGGTGTCGGCCGGCATGAAAGGGCGCAGAGGATGTGTAGGACGGGAGGTCATTTTTCGCCTTGAGAGCGATGCGATTGAGCAAGGTGGGGCTGTCGGCGTCACATCCACAAGTAGCGCACCGCGATGTAAAGCCCGGCGGCGAGAACGGCGAGCTTGATCGCGATGTAGTACGCGCGATGACCTGCGAACGGCGGCTTGTCCGCTTCCTTCATCGTCTTAGCTCCCAAGTGGTGACGACCTCGCCGGACTTTGGATCTTTGCCGTCCTTGAGCTGGATGCCCTTGGAGGCGAGGTCGTCGCGGATGCGATCGGCTTCCTTGAAGTCGCGATCTTTGCGCGCGTCGAGGCGGGCCTGGATCAGGCGCGCGATCTCGGCAGTGTCGACTTTCTGGCTGCCGCCGGCGCCGACGAAGAAATCGTCCGGCTTCTCGTTGTCGTAGACGCCGAGAAATTGCAGCGCGCTCTTCAGCTCGGCGGCCGTCGACCCGTTCCCGCGGCGCGCGGATTTTGCGAGGCCATGGATAATCGAGATCGCCGAGGGCGTATTGAGGTCGTCCTGGAGTGCGGCGAGCACGTCGGCGTGCGGGCTCGTAGATGGTGCAACGCCGCCGAGAGTATCAGCCAAGTCAGCCAGCGTCGCTCGGGCCTGGACGAGGCGCTCGACCGTCCAGTCGATGGGGCTACGGTAATGCGTGCCGAGCATGGCAAATCGGATGACGCGGCCATGCCAAGGCTGGCCACCGAACTTCTCGGTAGCGAGCAGCTCGTTGATGGTGATGAAGTTGCCGAGCGATTTCGACATCTTTTCGCCCTCGACCTGCAGGAAGCCATTGTGCATCCAGATGTTGGCCATCATCGACGTGCCATGTGCGCAGCGGCTCTGGGCGAGTTCGTTCTCGTGATGGGGGAAGACGAGATCGATGCCGCCACCGTGGATGTCGAACGTCCGGCCCAAATGTTTCTCCGACATGGCAGAGCATTCGAGGTGCCAGCCGGGGCGACCTTCGGTGCCGATGCCGCAGGGGCTCGGCCAGGATGGTTCGGCTGCTTTGGACGGCTTCCACAACACGAAGTCCATCGGACCTTTCTTGTAGGGCGCGATGTCGATCCGAGCGCCCGCTTCCATTTCATCGAGGCTGCGGTTGGCAAGTCGACCGTAGTCGGCCATCGAGGAGACATCGAACAGCACGTGACCGTCGGCGATGTAAGCATGGCCGCGCTTGACGAGCTCTTCGCAGATCGCGCGCATCTCGGGGATATGATGTGTGGCGCGCGGTTCGATGGTCGGCGGAAGAACGCCGAGGGCTTCGATGTCAGCGTGAAACTGGGCGGTGGTGCGCTCGGTCAGGTCGCGGATCGAGATTTTCTCGTCGGCTGCGCGGGCGTTGATCTTGTCGTCGACGTCCGTGATGTTGCGGGCATAAGTTACATGATCTGGTCCATATACTTGCCGCAACAGGCGGAACAGCACATCGAACACGATCACCGGGCGCGCGTTTCCGATATGGGCGTAGTCGTAGACGGTTGGGCCGCAGACGTACATGCGCACGTTGTTCGGATCGAGCGGCGCAAGCAGCTCCTTCTTGCGCGTCAGTGTATTGTAGAGCGTAATCGCCATGACTATTCGATGCCTCAGGCGGGCAAGCCCGCTACGGTTCCCGACCGGCTGGCGGGGCGTGTCTCTGGCTCGAAAAGGGCAAAGAGCGAGGCCGCGCGCCAGCGGGTGTGCTAGCTCGTGCTAATAATGCCGCAACGAATGTTACGACGAAGTTTATGGGCGACGCTTTTCATGACGCGGGTTATGGGCGTCGAACGCGATATCGTCAAGGCCGCCTGTCGTGCGCTATGGCTAATGACGGACGCGCTAAACCGTCTGCAAGCCCATGATAAATCGAATGCAGGCGCTGCCGAGTTCGTCGTCCGAGGTGCCGAAGCTGCACGGCGGCGAGAAGTGATTGTGGCCTTCCAGGCGGTAGAGCGGTGGGCAGCGATTGTCGCGAATGGTCAAGGCGGCGGCCAAGGCAAGTGTCGGTGTGATCAGAAGACCGGGATCGAGTTCGGCAACGGCCAGCATGACCGGGACCTTCGTTCCAGCGACATGGGAAACGGCCGAGCGGCGCGCGACCTGTGCATTGTCGGTGCCGAAGTACGCCTGGATGTTGGGTGCAGTCACCGACATGTCCGGCGGCAGAGCATAAGCCGCACCGCTGACCAGAATTCCGCCCGCTACCTGGCGGTCGCCGTGGATTTCGGGGTCGAACAAGAAGCTGGCGGCGTGCGAAGCGCCGGCTGAGTGTCCGAAGACGACGATGCGGCTGGCGTCGGCCCCGTAGGTCGCCGCGTTTGCTTTCGCCCACGCGACGGCGGCGGCGACGTCCTGTGCGCCGGCTGGCCATGCGATTTCCGGTGAGAGGCGATAGTTCATGGTTATGCCGAGGATGCCACGGCGGGCGAAGTATCCGCCGAGATGGCCGAAGGAGCGCTTGTCGCCACCTGTAAAGCCGCCGCCTGGAACGTAGATCAGGATCGCGGAGGGTTTCGTGCCGGGGACATGGAACACGTCGAGCTTGTGGCGCTCGTGCGGGCCGTAGGCGATGTCGCGTTCTGCCATGACGCCTTCGTTGGCGTGCACCAGGAGCGGCTCGTAGAGTTGCTTCGTCGCGATCGAGAATTTCGGGTCGAGGCTGACGGGCATCGCGGCGAGAGCGCGTTTGATGTCATGCTGGATCATAGTGAACCGCATTTGCGTTGGATCGGGGAGGGAGCGATGGGGATAGGAATACCATCTGGTATACGTTCGCACCGCATGCAGCAGCAATCAGTTCGCCGTCTGGGTCTGGACGCGGCGACCAAATGCGACACGGGTGGCATTTTCGTCGCTCGAGGCCTTATTCATGCGGTCGAGATC
>CANJPN010000027.1 GCA_947475855.1 Bradyrhizobiaceae bacterium | reverse complement strand
AAGCGACTGCGAGCTTGAAAGTACGAAGAAAAAAAGCGGCATGGAACACCGGCTACCTTGCCGACGTCCTACGGGGAGCCGCCTGAATGCTTTCAAGCGATTCCCCTGCCGTCCAGCGAGCTAGAGCAGCCACGCGGGATTCGAAACGCCGTTTCAAATTGCAGGACCTGTCGCTAAAAGCGGCAGAATGCACATCAAATCGGCAACTGCCATATCGAGAGAAGAACGGGCCTCGATTTTTATGGGGAGGCGTTGACGCAATCGCGGGCGCGTGAGACCTTCCCAACCGTCATTCTGCCGGCCTTCGTTGCCCAGCATGATTGGATGAACTGCTTAGAGTCCCAGAGCTGAGCCTGTCAGCAGTGTGAGGCACCATGAAACCAAAGCACGTTTCCCGTCGCCGATTCATCGGTACATCTGCCGCTGCTGGTGCTGCATCGTTTCTTCCGATGAGTCCGTATGTTCACGCACAGGGTACGTTGAAGAAGGTGACACTGCTGCTCGATTGGCTCTATCAGGGGCCAAATTCCGGGTTCCTCGTCGCCCAGGAGAAGGGCTTCTACAAGGAGGCTGGTCTCGACGTCGAGATCGGTCCAGGCAAGGGTTCGGGCAGCACCTCTCAATTGGTCGCGAGCAAGACGTCTCAATTTGGTTTTGCGGATGGCTTTGTGCTTGGACTTAGCCTCAGCAAAGGCATGTCGATCCGCAATATCGGAAGCATTTATCGCGGCAATCCAACAGCGGTCATCGTGCTCGATGACTCCGAGATCAAGACCGTCAAGGACCTCGAAGGAAAAAGCATTGCGATATCGCCCGGCGGCACACAGTTCCAGCAGTGGCCAGCCTTCTTGAAGGGCGCAAAACTGGATCCGGCAAAGATAACGGTCGTCAACATCGATCCTGCGGGTATGACGCCGGCGCTGATCAGCGGCAAGGTTCCAGCGGTTGCAAGCTACGTTCAAGGTACCGTTCCATCCGTCGAGATTCGCGGTAGCAAGAAGACGCGTCAATTCATGTATGCCGACTACGGCGTGACCGCCGTCAGCAATGGAATTATTGCGCACACGGATTTGATCAAGAACGATCCGCAGCTCGTCCGCGCTTTCGTGGCGCCTTCGCTTCGGGGGTTTCTCTACGCACGCGCCAACCCGGACGAGGCGGTTGCGATCGTTCGCAAGTATTCCTCGACGGTCGATCCAGGAATTACGAAGCGCGAGTTGGAGCTGTCCTGGCAGACATGGGTCACGCCGAACACGCGGGATAAGCCGCTCGGCTGGAATTCGGTAACCGACTGGCAAGAGACGGTCTCCGTGCTCAAGCAGTACGGGGGCGTTACGACCCCGCTGACGGTAGAGCAACTCATGACGAATGAATTCGTGCCTGAGGGCGCAGCGTTCGTCCCGCCCCAGAAAGCCTGACCTTGCATTGGAGCCGAAGACGCATAGGGCCGGTGATGAATGGAACTTGCCGTGGCGCCACCAATGGATAGCGGTCAAGTTCGTGCCGGCGGGGAGCTTGCGGATTCCTATCTCGATGTCCGCGATCTCACCAAGATCTACGCGACGCGGGACGGTGTCGTAAGGGCGCTTGACCGGGTGTCGCTCACTGCAAAGCGCGGCGAGTTTCTGTCGATCCTGGGCCCGAGTGGTTGTGGGAAGAGCACGCTCTTGATGATTGCGGCCGGTCTCATTCCAGGGTCGAGTGGAGAGATCCGGATCGCGGGTCAGAAGATCGATCGGCCGCGAACG
The DNA here is from genome assembly GCA_947475855.1 of Bradyrhizobiaceae bacterium. Classification (GTDB taxonomy): domain Bacteria; phylum Pseudomonadota; class Alphaproteobacteria; order Rhizobiales; family Hyphomicrobiaceae; genus CAMDPA01. Next base: position 19,665 of record CANJPN010000027.1, on the reverse strand, counting down.
GACATCGGCATCGTCTTCCAGAGCCCGGTACTGCTCGAATGGCGCACGGCGCTCGGAAATGTCATGCTCCAGGCCGAGGCTCGCAAGATGGAGCACAAGGCAGCGCTGAAGCGGGCGCGCGAGTTGCTGGCATCCGTTGGGCTTTCAGATTTCGAGAACAAATATCCGCACGAATTGTCGGGTGGCATGCGTCAGCGCGTTTCGATCTGCCGCTCGCTGATCCATTCACCCGACCAATTGCTGATGGATGAGCCTTTCGGGGCCCTTGATTCATTGACACGGGACCAGCTCGTGCTCGACCTGCAGCAGCTCTGGATGAAGCAGCGGATGACGGTTCTGTTCATCACGCACAGTGTGGCGGAAGCGGTGTTCCTGTCGGACCGCGTGGTGGTCATGAGCCCGCGACCTGGCCGTATCGACCGCGTGATCGAAATAGACTTGCCGCGCCCGCGGACTTTGGCAATGCGTGAATCGCCCGAGTTCGCCGATTACAGCCGGCAGATTATGGAGCTGTTCTTGGCGCGAGGCGTGCTCAATGAGCATCCCGGAGGGAAGGCAGAGTGAGCGACCAGACGCGTACTGGCGAGGTGCAAGCCAAGCCCGATCCATCGTCGATAGGCGAGATCGAGGCGCGCCTCCAACGACGGCGAATTCAACGAGAGAAGAGCGAGCGCATATCGGCGATCGTCTATCCGGCCCTCGTGATGGTCGCTCTTATCGGCGCTTGGGAGGCAGCTTCACGGGTCTTCGGCGTTCCCCAGTTTCTGCTCCCGCCACCCACCGTCGTCGCCGCTTCGATGCATGAGCACGCCAATCTGCTCATCAAAGAGAGCTTGTTGACCAGCGCCGAGATCGGCCTCGGCTTTCTGCTCAGCATTGTCGTTGGCGTGCCGCTGGCGTTCGCAATCTTCCTGTGGCCTCCATTCGCGCGCGCCGTCTATCCGCTCCTCATCGCATCGCAGGCTGTTCCCAAGGTCGCGGTCGCACCCCTGTTTCTCGTCTGGTTCGGATTTGGATTGTTGCCGAAGGTGCTGATTGCATTTCTCATCGCGTTCTTCCCGGTCGTCATCAACACCGCAATCGGCCTGGCTTCGATCGAGCGCGAGAAGGTGTATCTGGCCCAGTCGATGGGTCTCGGGCCGATGGCGACATTCTTCAAGATCCGATTGCCGAACGCGCTGCCGTCGATCTTTGCCGGCCTGAAGATCTCGATCACGCTCGCCGTTGTCGGGGCCGTGGTTGGTGAGTTCGTAGGAGGCCAGGGAGGACTAGGTCACCTGCTTCTCGTGGCGAACGGGAGCATGGATACAGCACTGCTGTTTGGCGGCATCGTTGCTCTGACGTTCCTCGGTGTCGTCTTCTTCGGCATCATCGCCGTGGTCGAGCGGATGGTGCTGCCGCCCCACGCCATCAGTGCTGCAACGGGTGCAAGAGAGTCGATGTGAGGCCGTCGCTCACTGCGGAATCAGCGGCATCAGCATATAAGATGCGTAATCCCCGCCGGTGAAGATCGTGTTGACGCCACCGAATTCCGTAGCCGGCCGGTCCTGCAAGTCATTGTGCAGCATTCGTCCGGGTATTCCGGGGAACTCGAAGTCTTTGCCCTGCACAGTCAGCACGAGCCGATAGCCCTCTGGCACGACGATGCTGGTTGGCCAGATTTCCACGTCGACGTCGTAGATCTGGCCGGGCGTGAGCTTCTCGACGCTCGTGTGCGGGTGCCAGGGTCGATAGTGCGTCGATCGCTCTTGATCGAGCCTCCGGTGCGATGCACGCAGCCAGCCGCGCGTGACGGGAACCGGCTCGCTGGCGCCGACGAAGACAACCTCCTGGTCCGCTGGATCGAACAATCGTAGCGTGGCGAAGATGTCCATATCGACAGTGCTGGATTTGATCCAGAGCCGGGCCATCAGCGGGCCGGTGTACTCTGTCTCGGAGGTGAACGGCGGCGTCGAGAAATGAACGCCATCGCCGAGCGCCTCGTAGCTGGCGGACGCAGGCGCTGCTGGCAGCTTCGACACGAGGTCGCGTCGCTCGGCATCGAGATAGAGCTTTGTCCATTGCGTGCGCGCAAGCGGCCACTCATGCTCCAAGCGTGTTGTCGCCCCGTCGGGCCGTCGTACGGCCAGGCGGACAGGCGGCTCCTCCTCCCAACCATTGTCGATGCCCTTGAGATAGTGGTCGAGGAACCTGCGCTGCAGCGCCACATACTCGGGCAGATAGAAGCTTTCGAAGTGGGTTCCGATGTGCATCGACAGCCATTTCTCGCGGCTGCCTGCTCGCAGATACCCCTCGATGTTTCCGCGCAGATGCAGACCGATGCCGCCCCAATTTCCAGCAGAAAGAAGGGGGACCTCGATGCGCGCGAGGTCCGCGGTTCGCTGGCGGAACCAGGCATCATCGAGAGGATGGGCGCCGGCATCCTCGTGGTGGGTGGCGCGATTGGCCGCAAGCAACGCCGGCGACAATGGCGCCCCTGTGGTCCGTTCGCCGGTGTCGCGATCCCGATGATGCGTCTGGGCGTTGCCATGCTGATTGGGCAGCACCTGCCGGGGCCACCATGCCGTGAGAAACGAGTTGGCTGAGATCCCGCCGTGATGGCTCCACTCGCGGTAGGTATCGCAATTGCCCTCCCAGGGAACAATTGCAGCCAGATGCGGCGGCCGCAGAGCAGCGACCTGCCACTGCTTCATCGCGAAATAGGAAATGCCGAGCAGTCCGACCTTGCCGTTCGACCAGGGCTGTTGCGCTGCCCATTCGACCGCGTCGTAGAAGTCCTGCGTCTCGCGCGGCGAGAGAGGATCGAGATAGCCTGGCGACTTGCCAGACCCTCGTGCGTCGACGGTGATGACGACATACCCATGCGGCACCCAGCGTTCCGGATCGACATTCTCCCAGCGCAGATAACGGCCGCTCGTCCCGTTCTGATCGATATCCGGATAGAGCTTCTTCAGCACGTCCCACAGCGGCTTGTAGGCATCGGCGAAGTGCGCGTCCTTGCCGTAAATGCCGAGCGCCATGATGACGGGATGACGACCTGGCGCGGTAGGGCGGTAAATGTTCGCCCGCAGCACGGCGCCGTCGCCGACCGTGATGGCGGCATCTTTCTCGACGATCATTGCTGGCACTGCCGGCTTCTCTTCTGTCACGCCCGGCCTCCAACGCGTGTCGGGCGAGCGTCGGCGATCAGTTGCCAAACGCGCGGCGGTGAAAGCGGCAGCGACGTGGGCTGAACGCCAAGCGAGGATAGTGCCGAGGCGACGGCGTTGGCGATGACACCGCCAACCGGGATTGTACCGCCTTCGCCCGCACCCTTGGCGCCAAGTGGATTGATGGGGGAGGGATACATTTCGAGGGATACTCCGTGGATCCTGGGAAAGTCGGACGCCAGCGGCATCAGATAATCTGCGAACGAGGCGGTGAGAAATTGGCCGTTGCTGTCGTAGACGAGATGCTCCAGGAGCGTTCCACCCAATCCTTGCACGATGCCTCCGATCGCTTGTCCGTGCAGGGTGAGTGGATTGATGATCCGGCCGACGTCCTCGACTGCGACATAGTCCAAGACACGGACGGCGCCGGTTCCCGGATCGACCGTCACATGGGCGGCGTGTGCGCCATAGGAATAGGTGTGTCGGCTGTTGAGGAACGCGCCATCGGCTGAAAGCGGCGCAAGGGCCGACCACGAAATAGCCCGACCGCTAGGGCCACGCGCCGTCTCGTTCTCTACGACAACTTCCTCCGGCGGGCAGTTCAGGTAACGGCCAGCAGCCTGTTTGATCGCCTCCCGCAGCTTGCTTGCCGCATCTAGAATGGCGGAGCCACCCATCACGACCGAACGCGAGTGATACGCGCCGAACCCCTCATCGAGCAGCGTGGTGGAGCCGTGCTGAACCGTCAGGCGGTCCATCGGCACCTCCAGCGCATCGGCGGCGATCTGCAGGCAGACGGTCGCCAATCCCTGACCGACCGCAGCCGAGCCGACGGACAGCGCGATAGTACCGTCCGATGCGAGCGCGAGCCGTGCCGTTTCCTTTGGTCCAGCCGCCCCCCCTTCGACGAAACAGCCGGCGGAAACACCATGGTAGACGCCGTCGATCAACCGGCCCTGCGACGCCAGCTTATCGCGCCAGCCGAATTCCTCCAGACAGCGGTCGAGCGTGATCTGATAGTTCCCGCTGTCGAGTGCGGAGGCGCTCGGCGATGGCACTATGGAGGGGAGGGTGTAGGGCATGGCATCGGGCGGCACGAGATTGCGGCGGCGCAATTCGATGCGATCGATGCCGAGGTCGCCGGCCACCATGTCGATCAAGCGTTCGCGAAAGAAATCGACTTCGAAACGCCCGGGCCCCCGATACGTGCCAGATGGCGTTTTATTGGAGAGCAGTACATTCGACGTTACGTGGTAATTCTGCAGGTGATAAGGCCCAGCCATGAACATCGCCACATTGCGCGGCGCGATCAGTCCGGCCGGCCTGAGATACGCCCCGACGTCGCTGGTCGCCGTCGCCCTCAACGCCAGAAACTTACCGTCCTTGTCCGTGGCGATTTCGAGTTCGCAGGTGACGTCGCGAGAATGATTGGACGTCATCAGATGATCTCTGCGGTCCTCCGTCCATTTCACAGGAGTGCCGGTATGGCGGGCAGCAAACGGGATCAGGTAGTCCTCTGGATAGAATTCTCCACGAGCGCCAAATCCTCCGCCGACGTCCAGCTCGATCATGTCGATGCTGGTTTCAGGCAAATCCATCAGCTCGGCGAGAATACGCCGGGTGGCGAACGGTGCTTTGGCTGCCCCCTTGACGATCATGCGCCGCGCGACCGTATCCCATTCTGCCAGAAGCGCACGTGGTTCCATCGGCACGGCGGCATGGCGATGCACATGGAATGTCTCGCGGCGTGTATAGTCCGCCGTGCCGAACGCGGCTTCAGCGTCGCCGACCGCAGAAGTGTAGGCGATGGCGATATTCGAGGCATGCGCTTCGAACACGAGTGCAGCGCCGGCGAGTGCCGGTCCGAGATCGGACACCGCCGGCAGTTCGTCGATTTCGATGACGATCGCATCCCGGCCGTCCTCGGCGACCGCCGCACTGGTTGCCAGCACGACGGCGATGGGCTCGCCGACGAAGCGAACTCTCTCCTCGGCGATCACAGGCGCCTCGAACGGCTCGAGTTCGGGCAACGGGAACAGTCGCACCGGAACACGTGGCACCGGCGTGCCGACGTCTGAGGCCATGATGACGCTGTGAACGCCGTCGATCGCCAGCGCGGGGGTCACATCGATCGATCGGATGCGTCCATTCGCAATCGGACTGCGCAGGATCACCGCATGCAATTGCCCCGGCGCGCGGACATCGTCGCTGAACGTGCCGCGTCCGCGAACCAGCCGGAGATCCTCGATGCGCTCGATGGGTTTGCCGACGACTTGTTCGTACGCGCTCATCTCAGTCCTCGCGGAAACCTACGGCGATATCCGACCTCGTCACTCCGTTGGTTTCGAGCCATGCCGCTGCGCGCAGCAGCTTGTCTTCTTCGAAGGGCCGGCCCATCAACTGAACACCTGCGGGCAGGCCATTGTTGCCGGGTACCGGAACGACCACGATCGGATATCCCAACAGCGCCAACGGCTGCACGAACCGTGCGAGCAACAGCCTTATCGGCAGTGCCGAACCTTCTACCATGGCCTCGCTTTGGCCGAACTGCGGAGCTTGCACGGGCGAAACCGGCATCACGAGAATATCGTTCTCAGAAAACCATTCCTTTGCAGCTTCGGCAAACCAGCCCCGAAAAGCCTGCGCTTTGGCGTACCAAGCCCCAGGCATTGCGGCACCTGCCAGGAAGCGGTAGCGCGTCTTGGGATCGAAGTCGGCATACCTCGACGACAGCTCCACTTGTCGCCCGGCCATCGCTTCCACGCTGGTGATCACGAACGCGGCAGCGCGTGCAGCGTCGAGACAGTTCGGCATCGCCACGGCGCGCGCTCCGAGTGCGGCTGACACGCAATCGACGGCGGCTCGTGAGGGGGCGTCGATCACTTCGGCGAAATACCCGTCTGGCCGGCCGAAGCGTAGTCCCGCTATGCCGGTGGCCAGCCCCGGTAACGCTGCTGCAACCGGTACATCCCGGCAAACCGGATCGGTGCTGTCGTAACCTTGCATGACGTCATAGATGCACGCGAGATCGGTGGGCGTTCGGGCAAACGGGCCGACATGATCGAAGCTCGAGACGAACAATACCGAGCCCGCGCGGCTGAGCCGCCCATACGTCGGTTTGAGGCCGTAGGTGCCAGTGAAAGCGGCGGGTACGCGGATCGAGCCGTTGGTATCGGAGCCGAGAGAAAACGGAACAAGTCCTGCTGCGACGGCCGCCGCCGAGCCCCCGGAAGAGCCGCCTGCGGTTCGTGTCAGATCATGCGGATTTAGTGTCCGGCCGTAGTGCTCGTTGTCGGTGAAGAAACCGTAGGCATACTCCTCCATATTGAGATGGCCCAGCAGCACCGCGCCTGCGTTTTGAAGACGTTGGACGACTGTCGCCGTCTTCTTCGCTGGCGGTCGCTCGGCATGGATCTTGGAGCCCGCACGTGTGACGTGACCCGCGACATCGTAAAGATCCTTCACGGCGAAGGGAACGCCGGCTAAAGGGCCCGGGTCCTTGCCCTCACGCATCGACGCGTCGATGGCCTCGGCTTGGCGTCTCGCATCGTCCTCCATCAAGGCCGTGAAAGCGTTGATCCGCGGATTGTTGGCGGCGATACGATCAAGCGCAGCGTCGATGACGGCAGAAGCGCTGGATTGCCCTGTTCGGATCGCATCGGCGACGACTTTTGCGTCTGCGGTTACAAGCGTCATGCCCGAAAGGTCCCCGCAAGGTCGAGCCTATCGGGCAACTCGAAGCCGAGCAGCGGCGCGATAATCTCGAGGCCGCGCTCAAACTCGGCGGCCGTTAGGGCAATCTCCTCGGCTGGCAATACGAGACCATTCAGCTTCAATGCTTGATCTACATAGTTGCGCAAGGCTGGCTGATCCGTTGCGGGGGCGAGCGTATCGGCGATCAAGCTCTCTGGTTCTGGCCGCTCGTCTTTCATGATTGCGCTCCTGTGGGGTTGGCTTGCTTGAGTGTAACGCAGCGGAGGGGCAATGCACGCATGGCCGGCATCGGTTTCGGCTGCTGGCTGCTGGCTGCGCACCAGCCTTCATCGCCCAGCCACTATCGCAAAGCAGCATACTTGGCGGCTGGGGCTGCCGCCAGCCACGATACACTGACCTACTGCGCACCAGAATTGCGCAGTGGGCAAATCGGATTGGCCAATCGCAGTGTTAGATTGAGACGCCACCGTCAGATGATCTCGAGACCAGTTGCCGGTCATGACCAAAGTGCGCCGGATCCCCAAGGTGCCGGGCGCCCGCTCCGGGACATAAACAGTCTTGATTACCCAGGCATCTCCGCAAAGCTCTCGACAAACACAGGATCGTCGCGGCCGCGAAGGCGGCAGTCCACGACACGCTGATGTATTCCTATCCTGCAACTGATTGCTCGACTACGAAGGTCTTCTACCGCAAGGAGCCGTGGATGGCCCGCCTTCGCGGGCCATGACGAAGGCGAATGAGGCTATGTCGACCGCTGCGGAGATGACGGGGTAATCAGGTAAACAGTTCTCGGCGGGACAGACTGCACTCTACGTGATCCACAGCATCCTCCGACCTGTCGGAATCGTTTTCGCGGTTCGCTGGTCGGATACTGCTCTATAGGCTCTCGAGAGAGGCTGATCAGGGGCCATGCCCCGTTGAAAGCGGTGAGGAGTCCGCCATCTGCATCATCTTGTAAGCCAGTTGCTCCGTGAGAGAAGCCCGCAGGCTCTGGTGTGCCGGGCTGTCCCAGAGGTTGTCGAACTCGTTGGGATCGTTGGCGAGGTCGTACAGCTCGCCCCACTGCGCATTCGAATAGAGTGTCAGCCGGTGTTGATGTGTGACCAATGAACGAACGCGGTAGTTCGACGGGAAGCCCATGTACTTCTTGCGGACATCATCCTCGATCAGGACTGCATCGTTGCCGGTGTTGGTGCGGGCGTAGTCCACCAAGTTCCCGCCCTGCATGCCGTTGAACGCCGCCACGCCCGCGCGATCGAGCACCGTCGTCGACAGGTCGATCGTGCCGCACAGCGCATCGCAAACCGCGCGCTCGGGGGCGGTGATTGGATCGACCCAGATGAACGGCGTACGCACGAGACCTTGATAGTGGAGTGCGCCTTTGAACAGCAACTGGTGATCACCCATGAAATCACCGTGGTCGCTCATGAAGACGACGACCGTATTCCGGTCGAGCCCGTGGCTGGCGAGCGAGGCGAGCACGCGCCCGATCGCTTCGTCGATCATCGCGATCGAGCCGTAGGTGAGCGCAATCGCCTCCTTCACCCAACGCTCCGTTGCCCCGAAGACCGTTGGCCCGGATTTCGGGGTCTTGCCGGTATCGCGCTCCTCATGCAGGGCGCGCAGATGCGGTAGCACCTTGTTGTGGGGATGATGGAACGCGGACGGTGTCGGAATGTCGTCCGGGTTATACATGTCGAAGTATTTGTCCGGCGGCGTGAACGGGTGGTGCGGATCGGGAAACGAGCACTGAATAAAGAACGGCTTGTCCGGGTTGTTCTTGGTGTGATCGCGCAGATACCCGATCGTTTCGTCCGCGACCCAGTTCGTGGGATAGAGCTCCTCCGGGATTGCCGTCTTCCAAGCTTGCGGCACGGAATAAGTGTACTTCGACGGTAACGCATTTGCAGCCCCGCGCAGTGCCTGCGAGCCCGGATGCTTGCGCTCGAGAAGACGCGCGTAGTGCCCGTGGGCATTGTCGCCGTGACCGATCGCGAGCTTCGCCGTCTGGAAACCATAGAACGGCAGCTCGATGTCGAAATCCTGGTTGGCGCGCCAGAGTTCGCCGGTCTCCTGGTCGTAGCGCCCATCCAGGCCGTGGCCGATTTTCGCTTCGGCCATTCTGGCCGGCGGCTGCGTCTTGGCGGGATCGGGCTTCGGCAAGCCGTCCTTGATCGCAGCATTCGTGATGTTCTGGAGGTGTGACTTCCCGAATAGGGCAGTCCGCCATCCCGCAGCGCTCAACAGGTGTGTGAAGGTCGTTGCCTGAAGCGACAGCGACTGACCATTCTGGCGCACGCCGTGCAGCGAGGGCACGCGCCCCGTCATCAGCGTCGAACGATTGGGCATGCAGATCGGCGTCGATACGTAGAACTTGTCGAAGCGAGTGCCGCGGGCTGCAAGCGCGTCTATGTTGGGCGTGCGCACCAGCTTGTTACCGTAACAGCCGACATGATCGGCGCGCTGCTGGTCGGTGATGAAGACGAGGAAGTTCGGACGGCTGGACTGTGCGGTCATTGGTTCGCCATGATTTGCTTCAGACGCTCGGCAATACGGGGGTCGGCATGGTATTCCGCACGCAGCTTCTCAACGATGCCTTGGCTCGTTTGCCCATCGACGAAGTCATAGTCGACCGACAACGACTTGCGCACGAGCGCCCGGGCCTCCGGATCATTGAGCGCGCCACTGATCGCTGTGCGGATCGTGCTGACGATTGCCGGCGGTGTGCCCGGCGGCAGCATATAACCGAAATGGACGGCGAACGCGCCCACGAGGCTGCGGTTCGTCGCGAAGTCGACGCTCTTCAACGCTGCCGGATTTATTTCGGTAATCGCCTCGATCATTGTCGGGATTTCAGCCAACTGGGGATTGCGCCGGAACGTACCGTCGGGTGCGTACTCGCCGCGCTGAAGAACGGCGTCGTACAGCCCTTCCTTCCTGATCGTGTCGCGGCGGGCCAGATATAGAGTATGGCCGGCATTCGCCAGATTGGCCTCGCCCCGGCTCAGCGCCAACTGGATCTCGGGCTGCCCGGGATAACCCGAGACGGCCTTGTACTTGGCGCCGATCATGTCGAGAAACAGCCGGTGGGCGACGTCGGCCGTCGAGTTGGTTCCCATGCCGGCCATGACCAGCGGCTTGGCCGGCTTCAACAGGTCACGAAACGACGAGAGGTTCAGTTCTTTGGCTGCGAGCAAGACTTGGGTCTGCGACACTGCGCCGACCCATAGGAACTTGGCCGGATCGAACCGGATGTTCTCGCCCCCGATCAGCCCTTGTGTGACCACGCCGACGAGAAAACCGATCGTCAGCCCGTCCGGCTTCGCTTGGGCGTAGACGTAATTGGCACCGACCGCGCCTCCCGCGCCGGGCCGGTTCTCGATGATGATCGTGGGGTTGCCGGGCAGATACGTCTTCATGAAGGGCGCGAACTGTCGGGCCAGCAGATCGCTCGGGCCCCCGGACGTATTGTTCAGGGCGATCCGGATCGTCTGGCCCTCGAAGCTAGGCTGCTGGGCGCGGGCCGCGCCCCCGAGGAAGAATTGAGAAGCCGCGAGGACAGTGAGGCACGCGCGTGCCAGGCGAAGCGTCCGATGCATTCGTCTTTCCAACCCCAGGGTACGATGGTCCGTTCGCGGGCGACCGCAAATGCCCGGTCCAGCCTCGATCTCTCGACTTTCGACAACCATACACATCTACTTCAGCGACAGAACAGCGAAAAGCCCGCAGAGCGAACTCTGTCTGCCGATGCTTTCTGCGTGGCGGGCATGGCGATCACCGGTCTGCAATTTGCAGCAAGCCTCGTCCGGTTTCGGTCAGCAGAGGGCATTTTGGTGACGCCCTCCGCCCTCCGTCACACGGCCACCGGTGCCTTGATGTGCGGATGCGGATCGTAGCCGGTCAACGCGAAGTCCTCGAACTTGAAGTCGAAGATCGAGTGGACATCCGGGTTGATCGCGAGACGCGGCAGCGCACGTGGCGAGCGCTGCAACTGCAGGTTCGCCTGTTCGAGGTGATTGAGGTAGAGGTGCGCATCGCCGAAGGTGTGCACGAACTCGCCGGGCTCGAGGCCCGTCACTTGCGCCATCATCACGGTCAGCAGCGCGTAGCTCGCGATGTTGAACGGCACGCCGAGGAAGATGTCGGCGGAGCGCTGGTAGAGCTGACAGGAAAGCTTGCCATCGGCGACGTAGAACTGGAACAGGCAGTGGCAGGGCGCCAGCGCCATGTCGGGGATATCGGCAGGGTTCCACGCCGATACGATGATGCGGCGGCTGTCCGGGTTGGTCTTCAGTGTCTCTACGGCTTCCTGGATCTGGTCGATCGTGCGCCCATCTGGTGCGGCCCAGGACCGCCACTGCTTTCCGTAGACTGGGCCGAGATCGCCCTGCTCGTTGGCCCACTCGTCCCAAATCCTCACACCGTGCTTCTTGAGGTAGGCGACGTTGGTGTCGCCGTCGAGAAACCACAGCAACTCGTGGATGATCGATTTGAGATGCAGCTTCTTGGTCGTGACCAGCGGAAAGCCGTCGCTCAGGTCGAACCGCATCTGATGACCGAACACGGACAGGGTTCCCGTGCCCGTGCGGTCGGTTTTCTTGGTGCCGGTGTCGCGCACGCGGCGCATCAGGTCGAGATAGTGTTGCATGGCTCAACTCTAGGCGATTCCGGCCCCGGCGTCGTCGGGCCCCTTCGGCATAATCCCCAGCCAGCTTACGTGGGCCAGGCCGCCAGTACCGCGAATTGAAGACCATTGTAGAGCGCGTGCAACGCCATCGGTAGCCACAACGTCTCGTGGCGGCGCACCAGCCACGCGAAGTAGATGCCGATCATGAACACCTCGATCAGCCCGGCCAGCGAATAGAAATGCAACGCCGTCCAGCCGAGTGTCGTGCCAACTGCCGCGCCCCAGAAGCCCCTGCGTGTCTTGGTCAGCGCCGGCAGCAGGAAGCCTCGAAACAGAAGTTCCTCGGCAAGCGGTGCGCCGACGATGACAGCCAGCCCCACCAGCCAGTTCACCGACGAGCGCGCCAGCTCCCACATGGGTCTGAGATCGGCCGCGAAGTGCGAAGGGAACAGCGTGTAGATGAGCAGATTGTAGGGGCCCAGCAGCGCGATCATGCCAGCGAGCCCCCATAGGAACGTCGCGAGGGAAAGCCCCTTGTCGAGCGAGAGCACCCGGTGCCGGTCGCCGCCGTACCGGCCTGCCCCCCACCACGCCGCTCCCGCCATCATGGCCTGCATGGCGATGAGGGTGAGCATTGTGTTGGCGACGAGACCGGCATTTTCGCCAGGCGCGCTACGCCCTCGCCCGATCCACTCCCCGAGCCCGGCATGAATGGGTTGTGCGATGCTGGCAACCGAGAGTGACAAAACGATAGCGATAATGCCGAACACGGTTGCAGCACCGGCACTCCATGGCGTGCGCAGGGCGAGGGGATCGGCAGGCGTCGGGTCTGTTGCGTTCGAGTCGGGCATGAGCTGGAGGCTCCTGAAGAAGGCAGAACTGCCGTTATGCGCCTTCGAGAAACACAACTGGCTCGCCCCCGGCTGCGCCGAGGATCGCCCCATCCCACATCACGCGACGGCCCCGGACGACCGTGCCTTGCGGGAACCCCGTCACCGTCACGCCGTCGTAGGGTGTCCAGCCGCAACGGCTCGCGATCATGGCGTTGGTGATCGTGACGCGCCGCTTCAGATCGACGATCGAGAAATCGGCGTCCCATCCGGTGGCGATGCGCCCCTTGCCTCGAATGTTGAAGATCCGCTGCGGCCCGTGGCTCGTCAGATCGACCAGCCGGGTAAGCGACAACCGGCCGGCATTCACGTGATCCAGCATGATGGGCAGCAGTGTCTGCACGCCGGTCATGCCGGAATGCGAGCCGGGATACTCGTGATGCTTTTCCTCGTGCGTGTGCGGCGCATGGTCCGAGCCAAGCACGTCGACGATCCCCTGATCAAGAGCCCGCCAGATCGCGGCGCGGTGGCGTTCGTCGCGTACCGGCGGGTTCATCTGCGCGTAGGTACCCAGCCGCTCGTAGCAGTCCGGCGCGACCAGGGTCAGGTGATGCGGCGTCACTTCGACGGTCGCGAACGCCTTGTGATCAGCGAGGAAGTCCATCTCCTCGGCGGTCGAGACATGCAGCACGTGCACGCGGCGCTTATGCTTTTCTGCAAGCCGCACGAGCCGCGTCGTCGCGAGTAGGGCGGCCTCGGGATCACGCCAGATGGGATGCGAGGCCGCATCGCCTTTCCTTCGCTGACCCATCCGCGAGATCAGCCGGGCCTCGTCCTCGGCGTGGAATGCCGCGCGCCGCAAGATGCGGCCGATGATCCGGTCGAGCGAAGCCTCGTCGTCGACCAGTAGGTTGCCGGTGGACGAGCCCATGAATACCTTGATCCCCGCCGATCCCTCGAGCCGTTCGAGTTCGGGGATTTGATCAACGTTCTCGCGCGTGCCGCCGACATAGAACGCGAAATCGCAGAACATCCGATGCCGCGCGCTGGTGACTTTGGCCGCGAGTGCTTCCGCCGACGTGGTCAGCGGATTGGTGTTCGGCATCTCGAACACGGCAGTGACCCCACCAAGCACCGCGCCGCGGCTGCCCGTCTCCAGGTCCTCTTTGTGCGTGAGGCCGGGCTCGCGGAAATGCACCTGACTGTCGATCACGCCGGGCAGGATGTGCAGCCCCGCGCAGTCGATCGTCTCTGCCGCCTTTGCCGCTCCGAGATCGCCGAGCGCTGCGATCCGCCCGCCTCGCACGCCGATGTCGCGCTCCCCGGTGCCGTCATGATTGACGACCACGCCGCCCTTCAGGATCAGATCGTAGCTGTCGCCCATGGCGTTCGCCTCACTGCGTGATTAGCTTGCACGAGCCCTCTTCCTTTGCTTCCCCGGACGAGCGGACCGGCCATCTGGGCATAGCGCCACGGCCGGGGACGCAAAAGGAAAGATGGCGCAACGGATGGTTGACAACGGTGTCGAGTTCTTGCGCCGGCATGGGCGACCGCATACGTAAGTCGGACCAGATATGCAACCTTGGACAGTGGCGGGATGATCACGGCGAAGATCGCAATGCTGCCGGACCGCGGCGTCGTCTCAGTGACCGGAGAGGACGCCGCGAAACTGCTGACCGGGCTCATCACCAACGACATCGATCGCCTTGACGAAGCTTCCGCACTTTTTGCTGCGCTATTGAGCCCGCAAGGCAAGATCCTGTTCGACTTTCTGGTTGTGCGCACAGAGGCGGGGTTCCTGCTCGATGTGGCGCGCGACAAGGCCGCTGATCTCGTCAAGCGCCTTATGATGTACCGTCTGAGGGCCAGGGCCGAGATCCGCGATGTTTCCGAGACGCATGCCGTGTTGGCCTCATGGGGCGGCGATCCCCCGCTGCGCGATGGTGCAAAATTCGCAGACCCTAGGAACCCTGCGCTCGGGCATCGTGCGCTCATGCCTGCAACGAGCAGGCCGGCCCAGTTCATAGCTGATGCTATCGTATACCAGGTCCATCGCATCGCGCTGGGCGTTCCCGAGGGGGGCAAGGACTACGACTTCGGCGATGCGTTCCCGCACGAAGCGAACTTCGATCTGGTCCACGGGGTGTCGTTCGACAAAGGCTGCTACGTCGGCCAAGAGATCGTCGCGCGAATGGAGCATCGGGGGACCGTCAGAAAACGCATTGCCCGCGTAACCGGCACGAGCGATCTGCCTGAGATGCGTGCCGACGTGACGATGGGCGACGTCGTGATCGGAAAGCTTGGCTCTGTCGCGGGCCGGATGGGGCTCGCTATGCTGCGCCTCGACCGCGTGATCGAAGCGATCGACAGGAGCGTGCCCATCACAGCCGCTGGCATCGCACTGGAGATTGACGCCGACATGATTGCGCGCCAGCGCAAGCTGATGGCCGACAAGGCGACCCCTTGAGGAACGACGACATGGACAAGCCTCAGCCGACGCGCTGCCCCTGGGGCGGAATAGCCGACGCCGAGTACGCGCGCTATCACGACGAAGAGTGGGGTGTGCCGCTCATGGACGATCGACGCCTTTTCGAGAAGCTCGTGCTCGAAGGCTTCCAGTCCGGTTTGTCGTGGCTCACGATCCTCAAGAAGCGCGACAACTTCCGCCGCGCCTTCCACGATTTCGACGCCGCGCGGATCGCCAGATATGGCGAGAAAGACAAGGCGCGGCTCATGGCCGATGCTGGGATTGTTCGCAATCGGCTGAAGATCGAGGCGACCATCGACAACGCAAAGGCCTTCCTTTCGGTCACGAAGATGCAGCCGTTTTCGCAATTCATTTGGGGGTTTCTCGACGAAGGCCCGATCGTGCATCATCGCACCTCCATGAAGGAAGTGCCGCCGCAGACAGACCTATCGAAGCGTATCTCGAAAGCGCTGAAGGCCGAGGGCTTCCGCTTTGTCGGCCCGACGACCGTCTACGCCTTCATGCAGTCGTCCGGCATGGTCAACGATCATCTCGTCGGATGCCATCGCCACGAACCGTGCGCCGGCCTCCAGAAAAAGCTGGCGGCGAAACGCCGATAAGATCCGATGCTGAGCGAGCAGCCATGACGACACACGATCTGCCGAAGCAGAAGCCCCGGGCGTGGCAGCGCATGCTCTCCGGCCGCCGTCTCGATCTGCTCGATCCCCGTCCCGAGGATATCGAAATCGCGGATATCGCGCATGGCCTGGCGCGTGTCGCACGATGGAACGGACAGACGGTCGGCAGGAACGCCTTCTCCGTCGCGCAGCATTCGCTGCTCGTGGAGCGCATCTTGCTGGTCGAGGTTGGTGAGAAGGATCCGGCATTGCTGAAGGCGGCATTGCTGCACGATGCGCCCGAGTATGTGATCGGAGACCTCATCAGCCCTTTTAAATCGGCGCTGGGCATCGACTACAAGACGTTCGAGTGGCGTTTGCTCGCAGCTATCCATCGCCGCTTCGGATTGCCTGACGTATTGCCCGAAGAATGGAGCGCGTTGATCAAGTCGGCAGACCATGCCGCGGCGTGGTGGGAGGCGACGAGGCTGGCGGGATTCACCGAGGACGAAGCGCGGCATTATTTCGATCGACCCGCAAATGCGGCGGATGGCGTGCCGGACGAAGTCGTCGAGCCGTGGACGACGACGGAAGCACAATCTCGATTTTTGGCCCGCTTCTCAGGTCTCGTGGACTGACGCTACGCCCCACTTTTACTGCAGCAGAGCAGCTTATACCTGCGAAGCTATAAGGCGGATTTGCGTTCTAAATCGCTAACATCTTTGCTAAAAATGGCCATGATCCATCTCTAACTCTTGATCTACAACGAGAGAAGGACATGGCCCATGCAGATGCACGCCAAGCGGGGAACAGAGCCGCCACACGACGCGTCTTCGGCGACGCGACATATGCGGCGGGACCGGCCGATGGTCGAGATCGGTTTGAACGCAGCCATCCTTGCAGTCAAAGACAATGAGCCCCAGGTGCTCGTTGTGCGCGCCGAGGGCGAGGCGCGCACGGGCATCGATGGACTACCGTTCGGACCGTTCTCTCCCGTCGAGCATCGGACGCTCGAGGGCGGTCTGCGTGCTTGGGTCTAACAGCAGACTGCGCTTGATCTCGGCTATGTCGAGCAGCTCTACACCTACGGCGATCGCGGCCGCCACGCGCTGCCGGACGACGCAGCCCCGCATGTTGTCTCCATCGGCTACCTCGCACTCACTCGACTTGTCGACGACGCGGCTTCCCTGCGGGGCGCCTGGCGCAGTTGGTATGACTATTTCCCATGGGAAGATTTTCGCAACGGGGAGCCAGCCGTCCTGGGCGAGGTGATCGTCCCGCATCTTCAGGCCTGGGCCGATCGTCCGCGCCCGCCTACCGCGCCGCAACGCCCGATCCTGCGGGCAGAGCGTGTTCGCATGTGCTTCGGCCTCGATGGCGCACAATGGGACGAAGAGAAGGTCCTGGAGCGCTACGAACTGTTGTACGAGGCAGGTCTCGTAAGCGAGGCGCGCCGCGATGGCCGCGACGTTCCCGAAGATGCAGACGCTACCCTCGCCACGCGTCTTGGTCTTCCCATGCGCTACGACCACCGCCGCATCTTGGCTACTGCGATCGGCCGCATCCGCGCCAAGATCAAGTGGCGGCCCGTGGTGTTCGAGCTGATGCCGGATGAGTTCACGCTGTTCGAGCTTCAGAGGACGGTTGAAGCCATCCTCGGACCGCATCTTCACAAGCAGAACTTCCGTCGTCTCGTCGAAACCGCTGGTCTTGTCGAACCGACGGGCGTCGTTCGCACCAACACCGGCGGGCGCCCTGCAAAACTGTTCCGTTTCCGTCGCGATGTTCTCCTGGAGCGTCCGTCGCCGGGCGTGCGTGTGAAGACGGGGTGGTCTTGATGAGGCAGGATCGGGCAGGTTGATCCTGCCTCGCTCGCCGATGGTTATCGCTGCCCCCCAAAACCATCGGCGCCGCAAGAGCGATGCCCGAGGCTCCCACCAACGAGCAGTTGTGGGCTGGCTGATTTCGCCGGCTGCGCGGCGGTGTCGTATCGCCTGATAATCCAACGCGCAGGCGTATCTCGGGCAGTTTCTCTGGCGCGGGCCGTCAGCAGCTTCATCGTGTTTCAGTTGCAAAAGCCGCACGCCACCGGCTGAACACGCGCGCGTCACCGGCCTGACGATCAACTGAAAGCGCTACCCGTGGCGTAGATTGTCGTGTCGCAGTAGACATGCCGAGGGTAGTTGACCTCGTATCGGCGTTCCCGCATCGAATATTGCGTTTGTAGATCGCAGAACTCCCAGGCGGGTCGAGCATCTGGCGAGTGTAGGCCCGGGCTATTGAAACGCTTGCCTCCACCCGGATCGGGTGAACAGGAAACGAGGGCCGCCGACTTGTATCGTGGATACAAGTCGGCGATTGTCCTCTTGAGGAGGCCTTCAACCAAAGCGGTAGCGCAATCCTATCGACTGGACATTCACCAGTCTCACGACGCAACATCGGGAACGCACGTGATAGGCAGATCATTCTGCAGCACGCTCACGGATAATGAGCGGACGAGGAGGAATGGACATGGGCGAGAGCAAACGCGAGATGAAACTGGGCATGTTCTTCGCGCCCGGCGGACATCATCTCGCTGCGTGGCGGCACCCTGACGCCTATCCTGCGGGTTTCAGTTTCGACAGTTACGTCAGGGCGGCGCGCACTGCCGAGCGCGGCTGCTTCGACATGCTGTTCGTGGCCGACGTCTTCTCCCTGACACCTTCGGGAAACCGCGCGGATTCGTTCCGTTTCGAGCCCATAACCCTGCTCTCGGCGCTGGCGTCGTTGACGAGCAAGATCGGCCTTGTCGGGACCGCGACCACTTCTTTCAACGAGCCCTATAATGTCGCGCGGAAGTTCGCTTCGCTGGACCACATCTCGAACGGCCGTGCCGGCTGGAACATTGTGACTTCATCGTCGCCGATCGAAGCGTTGAACTACAATCTGGACGCTCATTACGGGCATGCCGAACGTTATGCTCGCGCGCGCGAGTTCGTCGAGGTCGTGCGCAGCTTGTGGGACAGCTGCGAGGACGGCGCTGTCGATATCGATAAGGACAGCGGCGCATTTTTCGACAAGGCCCGCGTGCATACGATCGATCACGCCGGGAAATACTACAAGGTTCGTGGCCCCCTCAGCATTCCACGGTGCCCGCAAGGCAATCCCGTGCTCGTGCAAGCCGGTTCATCTGAGGACGGCATGAGCCTCGCGGCAGGTGTAGCCGAGGTCATTTTCACGATTCAGCGCACGCTCGATGGCGCGCGGGATTTCTATGCCGGGATCAAGGCCAAGGCCGAGGCGGCCGGTCGCGATCCCCGACATGCACTGGTCATGCCGGGTGTGCTGCCATACGTCGGCCGCACCCGGCAGGAAGCCCAGGATAAGCACGACGAGCTTCTCTCCCTGATACACCCCGAGGCCGGTCTTTCCGCCTTGTCGAAGTTGATGGAGGTCGACTTGATGTCGGCTGATATCGACAAGCCATTTCCGGCCCATGGCTTCGAGAACCTTACACAGACGCGCGCGGTTGGCATTGTCGAGGACGCGCGCCGGCAAGGCTTGAACATCCGCCAGGTCTATGAGCGGCTGGTCGTGTCCAAGGGCCATCGGCAGATCATCGGGACGGCAAATGATGTGGCCGACATCCTGCAGGAGTGGTTCGAAGGCGGGGCCTGCGACGGCTACAATGTCATGCCGCCGATGATGCCCAACGGCCTCGACGACTTCGTCGAGCTTGTGGTGCCGGAACTGCAACGCCGCGGGCTTTTTCGGACGGCATATCGTGGTAGCACGATGCGCGATCATCTGGGCCTGCCGCGTCCGCCGGGAATGCGCCGCTAGCTTTAGCATTATCCTATCATACGCGATCGCCGGGGGGCGATCGGATGAGCGGATGATGGCCTAGAGCATCGTGCCTTTAATCGGAAGCGTAGCCGGAGTGCCTGAGGAAGTTCCAGCATTCTCTGGGCTCGAACAGTGAGCAGATGTCGCCAACCGCGCGCCACAGCGCCTCGTAGGTGCGTGCGCCGGCAGCGCGCAGATGGGCTTTGAGTTTGGAGAAGGCCATCTCGATCGGATTGAGATCAGGCGAGTAGGCCGGCAGGAACAGGAACCATGAACCCCGCGTCTCGAGCGCAGCTGCGGCTTTCGTCGATGCGTGCACTGCCGCGCGACAATCAAGGTGAGACACGTCGTCAATCAGGGTGAGACTGCGCCGGGGTGGACGGCCGTCGGGAGGGCTTAAGCCCGACTGGAGGCCGTCCACCCCGGCGGCGCGTTT
>CANJPN010000026.1 GCA_947475855.1 Bradyrhizobiaceae bacterium | reverse complement strand
GGCAAAGTCGGCATCATATACTTCGGCGCGACCAAGCCCGCCGTGATGGAAGCGCAGGACGAGATGAACGCTGCCGGCTACCGGCTGAACTCGATGCGACTGAAATCGTTCCCATTCGGGACCGAGGTCCGGGAATTCTGCGCCCAGCACGACATGATCTTCGTGATCGAGCAGAACCGTGACGCCCAGATGCGCTCGCTGCTGATGACCGAAGCCGAAGTCCCCGGCACCAAGCTGATCGCCACGCTGAATTACGACGGCTCGCCGCTCACCGCCGAGTGGGTGCGCAGCACGATCCTCAAACAGATCGCCCCGGCCAAGGCTGCGGCGGCTGAATAATCGTTTCTGGGGTCAGACCCTGCGGGTCTGACCCCTTACACGTGAAACTAATTCATGCAGTCCGAGACGCGGGGTCAGACCCGCAGGGTCTGACCCCAACGGAGCTTCAGATGTCCTACATCGCCAAACCGATCGCCGCCCATCCCGCGCTGCCGAAGAACGCGCTGGGGCTTACTCACCGGGAGTACGAGGGCTCGATGTCCACGCTGTGCGCGGGCTGCGGGCACGACTCGATCACCGCCGCCGTCATCGAGGCGTGCTTCGAGCTGTCGATCCCCGCGCACCGGATCGCCAAGCTCTCCGGCATCGGCTGCTCATCCAAGGCGCCGACCTACTTCCTCGGCAAGAGCCACGGCTTCAACTCCGTGCATGGCCGCATGCCCTCGGTGACGACCGGCGCCAACATGGCCAACCAGGATCTCGTCTATATCGGCGTTTCCGGTGACGGCGACACCGCCTCGATCGGGCTGGGCCAGTTCGCCCACGCCGTGCGGCGCAAGCTCAACATGACCTACATCGTCATGAACAACGGCTGCTACGGCCTTACCAAAGGCCAGTTCTCCGCGACCAACGACAAGGCGTCTCCGTCCAAGAAGGGCGAGGCCAATCCGTTCGATCCGATCGACCTGTGCCAGATGGCGATCCAGCTCGGCGCTGGCTTTGTCGGCCGCTCGTTCTCCGGCGACAAGAAGCAGTTGATCCCTCTCATCAAGGCCGCCATCGGTTATCGCGGCTTCGCCTTCATCGATGCGATCTCGCCCTGCGTGACGTTCAACAACCACTCCGCCTCGACGAAGAGCTTCGACTACGTGCGCCAGCACAATCAGGCGATGGGCCCGCTCGATTTCGTCGCCGAGCAGCAGGAGATCACGGCCGACTACGCCGCAGGCACGACCGCCGCCATCACGCTGCATGACGGCGGCAAGCTCCTGCTGCACAAGCTCGATGGCGAGCACGATCCGCGCGATCCCGACGAAGCCATCGCGACGATCCGGAAGAACGCGAAGAAGGGCCAGATCGCAACGGGCCTTCTTTATGTCAACGAAGAGCAGGCAGACCTGCATTCGTCGATCGGCACCACGGACAAGGCACTGAACGAAGTCGATTGCGCCCAGCTTTGCCCCGGTTCGAAGGCGCTCGAGGGCATCAACGCGCGGTTCCGTTGATCGCCGAACTGCTCTCGCTCATCGAACATAATAAGCGGCCGGGGAGTTGTCTCCCCGGCCGCACTTTATTGCCGCGTTGGTTTCGTTCGATCAAACGAACAGGTCGCTCACGTGGGCTGGATCGACATAGACGTCGGCGAGCCGCACGACATCCTGCCAGGTATTGCCAACGAGCCCCTGCACGACCGTCGCGCCCTGCACCGTGAACGCCCGCGTCGCAGAGAAGTCCGACATGTCCAAGTGATCAACGCCGAGCTCGAAGTTGACGATGGCATCGACCGACTTGTCGGTCACGTCCTTGCGCGCGAAGTAGAACGTATCCGCGCCCGCGCCACCATCGAGCTTGTCCGCGCCCAGACCCGAACGGAACCAGTCGTTGCCGCCGTTGCCGTTGAGGATATTGGCGTTCTTGTCACCGATCATCCGGTCGTCGCCGGCTGTGCCGAACACCTGCTCGAAGCCCTTCACCGTGTGGCTGAATTCGCCAACCGTCGCAGTACCCTTCGAGAGGTCGATGTCGAGACGTCCGGCCATGCCACCGAAGTCGATGGTGTCGCTGCCCGTACCGCCGTCGTTGTAGTCGTTGCCGCCTTCGACCCAGACATAGTCGTTGCCGTCGCCCGCGAGGATGCGGTCGTTGCCTTCGCCACCGGCAATCGCGTCGTTGCCACCAGCGCCCGAGATCGTGTCGTTGTCGGCGCCGCCCGACAGGAAGTCGCTGCCGTTGCTGCCCTGCAGGTTGTCGTTGCCATCCTCGCCGAACAACCGGTCGTCGCCGTTCCCGCCCGACAGGATGTCGTCGCCGGCGCCGCCCCAGATCTGATCGTTGCCGTCGCCGCCAGACACGCGATCGTTGCCGGCTTCGGCCCAGATCATGTCGTCACCCGCGCCGCCCGAAACCGAGTCGTCGCCATCGCCACCGCCGATGACGTCGGCACCGGCACCGCCCGAGATCGTGTCGTTGCCAGCGCCACCGATCAGGAAGTCGTTGCCATTACCACCCGACAGGTTGTCGTTGCCATCTTCGCCGAACAGACGGTCGTCGCCTTCACCGCCCTGGAGAACGTCGTTGCCGGCTCCACCCCAGATCTGGTCGTTGCCGTCGCCGCCGGAAACGCGATCGTCACCTTCGTCGGCCCAGATCATGTCTTCGCCGGCGCCGCCGGAGATCGTATCGTTGCCGGCACCACCGCCGATCGTGTCGTTGCCGAGGCCACCTACGATCCGGTCGTTGCCCGCGCCGCCGAGCACGAGGTCGTTACCATCGCCAGCGTCGATGTTGTCGTTGCCTTCGCCGCCCGACAGGATGTCGTTGCCGCCGCGGCCACGCATGACGTCGTTACCGAGGCCACCATCCAGAACATCGGCGGCAGCGCCGCCAACGATCGTATCATTGCCGCCGAGACCGAAGATCTCGTTGGCATCTACCGCGCTTCCACGCAGCACATCATTTAATTCTGTCGCAGCCATTACTCAGCTCCACTCCGCGAATTCGCGTTGCCACCCACCATTCGATGACATGCAAATTACCGCAAAGGTGCTGATCTCTCGTTCAAATGGAAGATTCAATTCGAAATACCAAGTCGTTAAATTCACATCGTTCAATCAAGGTACTTTGAGCCCCCGCGCCTTGACGACCTTGCCCCACCGAGCGCGTTCCTGAACGATCCAGGCCCGCGTCTCGGCCTCACCCGTTGCGAGCATTTCAGTACCGATGGCGTCGAAACGCTTCTTGACGTCTTCCATCCCCAGAACGGCACTGATCTCGCCGGTCACAAAGGCGCGGATCGGCTCGGGCGTCTTGCCGGGCACCGCCAGGATATTCGTAAAGCGCGCCACGAAATCCCCAATGCCGGCTTCGTTGGAGGTGGGCACATCCGGGAACTTGGCAAGACGGGCAGTGTCCGAGACTGCGAGCGCACGTACTTTGCCCAACTGGACGTGGTCGAGCATCACACCCGCGACGATGAATGCACCGTCGATGTTGCCCGCCAGAAGCTCGGTCAAGGCCGGCGCCGCCCCACGGAACGGCACGTGAGCCGCATCGAGTGGTGCCACCATCTTCAGGTATTCCAGCGCCAGGTGCCCGGGCGAGCCGATGCCGGCCGAGCCGAAATTGAGCGATCGCCGATTGGACAGCGCCAACAGCTCGGCCCAGTTTTTCGCCTCGACTTTGGGATGCACCGCGAGCATCAGGATGACCTGGCCCATTTGACCGACGACGGCGATGTCCTTGTCGACGTCGAAATTTGGAGCGGCGCCCAGATGCGGGTTCACGGTCCACAACGAATCGACCGACGCCATCCAGGTGAGACCGTTCGGTTCCGCCCGGGCTAGAGCTCCCGCCCCAACGTTGCCAGCCGCTCCCGGGCGGTTCTCGACGATGACTGCCCGACCGGTACGGGCGCCGACCTTGTCCGCGAAGATACGCGCAACGACATCGAGCGGGCCGCCGGGCGGGAACGCCACCAGCAACGTGATGTTACCCGGTGGCAAGGGAGAAGCGGATTGGGCAACGACACCAGATGCCAGCGCGCCCCATACCAGCGCCGCAACTGCAAGTCGTCCCACCCAGCTCATCTGCGCACCCCTGTGTTGCATGTCACATTACATCCGATCATTGGCACCACCGGATCGGGCACGGCAGACCGATCATACCGTAAGCACGATCTTCCCGATGTGCGAACCTTCTTCCATCCGGCGATGCGCGTCGGCGGCGCGGGCGAGCGGAAAGGTCTGGTCCATCACCACCTTCACATTGCCCTGTGCCAGCAGCGGCCACGCATTCGCTTCAAGCGCAGCCGCGATCGCACCCTTGACCGCGCTTGGACGCGGCCGCAGCGTCGACCCCGTTATCACGACGCGCTTCACCATCACCCGCGCCATGTTGATCGTGACCTCGGCGCCCTGCAACGTCGCGATTTGCACGATGCGGCCCTCTTCCGCAGCAGCAACGATGTTCTTCTCGGTGTAGGGGCCACCGACCATGTCGAGCGTGACGTGGACGCCTTTCCCGCCGGTTGCCTCCTTGGCGGCTGCAACGAAATCCTCGGTCCGGTAATTGACCGCTCTCGTCGCTCCGAGATCGAGGCAGGCCCAGCATTTGTCTGCACTGCCGGCCGTCGCGATCACCTTGGCCCCGCGCGCTACAGCGAGTTGTATCGCCGTTGTCCCGATGCCGCTGGTGCCGCCATGCACCATGAACCACTCGCCGGCCTGCAATCCCCCGCGCTCGAAGACGTTGTGCCAGACCGTGAAGAACGTCTCCGGAACCGCCGCAGCCTCGACCATGGAGAGCCCTTGGGGCACTGGCAGAACCGAGTTTTCCTCCGCGATGGCGTACTGCGCGTAGCCACCGCCGTTGAGGAGGGCGCAGACCTTGTCCCCCCGCCGCCAACGGGACGCGCCCTCGCCGACAGCCACCACGACGCCAGCAGCCTCCAGGCCCGGCAGAGGCGAATGACCGGCCGGCGCGGGATAGCTCCCCTGCCGTTGCAACACGTCGGGCCGGTTCACACCTGCGGCCTCGACCTTGATCAGGATCTGCCCCGCCTGCGGACGCGGCACCGGCATTTCGACCGGCACGAGCACATCCGGCGCGCCCTTGCCGCGGATCTCGACGGCTGTCATCGTTGCGGGAATATGATCGGACATCTCATGTCTCCTGCCGGGTGCCGCCGTCGGTTTTGCCGTCACGTCGCACATCGGTCCGCAGAGAACAAGGGAGCCGTTCGACAGCCAAAGGAGCGCGGTCATGGACCTCGAAGATTTTCTCCCCAAGCCCAAGCCCGAGATCATCGTAGGCGAAAAGCTGGAGACCCTGTCGGTCGCCGATCTCGAGACGAGGATCACAGCACTACGCCTGGAGATAGAGCGTGTCGAAGCTGAACTGGCGGCAAAACGGGCCCGGGTCGCGGCGGCCGAGGCCCTGTTCAAGAACTGACAAACCGGCGTGCCGGTGAACAATTGCGGGCCGGAGAAAGTTAAATCAGGGTGTGGCACGAGGCGAGCCGGGATTTACCCGAATTTAACCGCGACGAACTAATCATTGAGCATCCAGTCATTCTGGATCGAGAGTGGTTCCTGGCCACTCTGTTTGACGCCTCCCTGTTAACTTGCGAGCTGCCCCAACGGGCGGCTCGTTTTTTTTGATGGGAGGATTTCCTGGCCTCCGCCTCGAAATCCTCCTAATTTGGGGCGACTTGTTAACTCTGCTCTGCGAGCTTGGCGCGAGGTTTGCGTTCGATGAGCCCAGAGGTGCGGTTGTCCTATGTTGCGTGGTTGGAAAGCGTCGTTCATGTCCCAGTTGAAGTCCCAGCATCAGCTCGTGTCGTTCGGCGACCGGCTCGCAGGTTCCACTAAATTCGATCGTTTGTTCGCCGACGGCATGGCGTTGGTCGAGCGCACCGCAGCCTATCTCGATGGTGAAGGCCGCGATGAAGCGAAGGCGCTGCAAGGAGCGCCTTCGGTCGCCTATGCGACCGAGAGCATGAGATTGACGACGCGGCTTCTTGAATTGGCATCCTGGCTTCTCATTCGCCGCAGCGCGAAGAACGGCGAAATTACAGCCCAGGAAGCGACTGCGAAGCGCGCACGCCTCAAGATCGGCGGCAGTGGCCGGCCGAGCCACAATGCCCAGTTCGAAGCCCTGCCGGCCTCTCTGCGCCAGTTGATAGAAGAGAGCTTCCACCTGACCGATCGCGTCCTGCAACTGGAACGCGCAATCGAAGCACCTGCCGGAGACGCTGGCGATCCAGTAGGAGAACAGCGCGCACGCCTCGAGACGGCGTTCGGACGTCCCCGCCTCGTCGTGAGCAATTAGTCTCCCGAGAAGTAGCTGACCGCCCAGGCCATGTTCCAATCGTGCCGGACAGTCGTTCGACACGCCGGAAGCTCCGTCTGGCTGTCCATTCGGTTCAGTGCGGTCATGCGCTATGTTCGGCCAGACAACCGATTCGAGAGCGCACCTCATGTCTGCAGCCAACAGAATTCCCGGCCTCACCGGCATCGAGCATATCGGCCTCACGGTGCCGGATATCGATGCTGCGTCGGAATTCTTCGCAGACGTTCTGGGCGGAGAGACCTTGTACGACATTGGGCCGTTCGAGGATGCCGACGATTGGATGGCCAATCATCTGGCGCCCCTGAAAGGCGCGCACATCTATCGCATGCGCGTGATGAAGGTCGCCAACGGCCCCGTGCTCGAGTTGATGCAGTTCTCAGGACCGCAGACGCCAGCGCCGGGTGGCTGGCATATGGCATTCTATGTCGATGACATGGAGAAGGCGCTCGCCGCGCTGAAGCTGCACGAGGTCGCGATCCAGAGCGGCCCGGTGACAATGACCGAAGGGCCCAGCGCCGGACTGCAATGGTTGTATTTCCAAACGCCGTGGGGCCAACAGCTCGAGCTCGTGAGCTATCCCGGCGGCATCGCCGCCTACCGCGAACGGCGCCTCGACATCTGGCGGCCCCGCTGAAGCAGACCCGTCACTCTATCGGCGGAATGGAACGCAGCCACGCGACGAGCGCGTCGAGATCCTCGGGCATCAGAGACTTCCAATAACCTGCATATTCGAGCATCGGCGGTTTCAAGCGTCGGCCATCCCGTGAGACACCTTCGGTCAAGGATCGTTTGATCTCCGCGTCGGTCCAGGCTCCCAAACCCTTTTCCTTGTGCGAAGAGATGTTGGCGGCGGTCACCTTCCCGGCGGGGCTCACGAACTCGCGGCCGCCTGCGCCCCATGAACCTTTGAAGTCGGGCGGGGCATCCACGCTTCTGCGTGCGTGACAAGCCATGCAGTGGCCGAGGGCCGCGAGATACGCGCCGCGCTTCACCGGTTGCTTCAGCTCTTCGTCCGTCGCTTGCCTGATTGCATCGGGATAGGGGACGTTGAATGCTTCCTTACGGTACTCCGGCGCCTGGACCTGGTTCTTGATGGCCGGAACCGAGCGCAGATAAGCGACAATCGCGTCGAGGTCGCGGGGCGTCATCGAGCGGTAGAGTGGAAATGGCATGATCGGCGCGATGGGCGTGCCGTTGGGCCGCTTACCTTCGAGCAAAGCGCTCTTGATCTCGGCGTCGCTCCAGCGGCCAAGACCCGTTTCGGGATCCGGCGTGAGATTTGCGCCCTTCACACGGAACCAGGGTTCGTCAAATGTCTGGAAGCCACCCGAGAGTTGCTTCGTCAGATCGGGCTGGCCCTTTTCGCGCGGTGTATGGCAGTTGCCGCACGCACCGATCACGTTGACGAGATAGTCGCCGCGAGCAAGCAGCGCCGGATCGGTTTGCGCGCTCGCGGGCGACACGACGACCATGACCACCGCAAGAGCCGCAGAAACGTTAGCTAACATTGTCCTCAACATCGGGTTCGCGCTCCAATAGCAATACCTTGATGGCGAATATCAGTTGCCTTTGATACCGGCGTCGCGGACCAGCCCCATCATCTTGGCAACGTCTTTCTTGAAATAGTCCGCAAACGCGTCAGGCGTTAGACGGAACGGCTCGACGCCGAGCGCAGCAAAGCGGTCCTTTACCTCAGGCACGTCCAGAGCCTTCTGAGTTTCCTCGTGGAGGCGTTGCACGACAGCCCGCGGCGTCGCCGCCGGCGCAAAGATACCGTGCCAGATCTCGAAAACAGAATCGGGCAGACCCGCCTCTTGTGTCGTCGGCACCTGCGGCAATGCTGCCGCCCTCGCTGTGTTGCTGACGGCGAGGGGCAGAAGCTTTCCTGCTCGCACCATCGGCAAGACCGTTGCGAGAGGAGCCCAGTAAAAATCGATACGCCCGGTCATTGTTTCCGTCAGCGCTTCGGGCGGGCCCCGGAAAGCCACGTTCTGGGCTTTTATGCCAGCGCGCAAACCGAGTTGCTCCGACGCCAAGTGCGGTGCGCTGCCATTGCCGATCGACGCGTAGTTCAACTCGCCCGGACGCATCTTCGCTGCAGATATGAGGTCGGCGAGCGACTTCCACCCGCGATCCACCGGGACAACGAGAACATTGGGCGCGATCCCGTATGTCGTGACGGGAGCGAAATCTGTCAGCGTGTCGTAGGGCCGATTGCCAAAAGTCGCATGGGCAATCGAGAACGAGGAAGAGAACAGCAACAACGTGTGGCCGTCCGGACTAGCGCGAGCAACCGATGCCGCCGCAGTCGTCCCGCCGGCGCCCGCGCGGTTCTCGACCACGATCGCTTGCCCCAGCGATTTCGACATCTGCTCGAGAACAAGACGCCCGGATGTCTCGATCGAGGTACCCGGCCCGAACGGCACGACAGCTGTGATGGTGCGGGTCGGGAATGCCTGGGCCGAAACACCCGACGCCGTAGTAATCAACGAAACAAGACACGCCGCAGCGTAGCCCAGCGGTTCGTAAGCCGACATGCCTCACTCCCTTGTTTTCTCGTTGGGAGCATGGTGTCACATTTTTCGGTCAGCCTTCAACCGCCGCGCGCACGCCGCAGGCAGGGCGCAACGACCAAGTCTCACTGCGGCTCGATGCCAGCTTCCTTGATTACCTTTACCCACTGCTCAGCCTCAGCGGTGAAGAACTTGACGGTCTCACTCCGAGAGGTTGCCCCGGCGTCGAGCGACAGCTTGGCGAGCAATGCCGAAATCTCCGCGCTCTTGAGCAGCGCGACCGTATCGGCGTTCAGCTTGTCCGCGATGGCGTCGGCCATGGCTGGCGGCGCGACAAGTCCGAACCATGTCGTCGAACGGAAACCGGGCAGGCCCGCCTCTTCCATCGTCGGCAGCTCCGGCGCGGCCGCGGTGCGCACGGTATCACCTACGCCGAGTATCTTGGCCTTGCCCTCCTTGTACATCGGAACCCCCGTCGCAACGGTGTCGAAGAACAAGTCCACATGGCCAGCCACGACATCGGTCAGCGCGGGGATAGCGCCCCGATAGGGCACGTGAACCATCTTGATACCGGTGCGGACTTCGAGCAGCGAAGCCGTCAGGTGCGCCGTCGAGCCGACGCCGGAAGAAGCATAGTTGAGCTTGCCGGGATTGGCCTTTCCGTAGTCGATGAATTCGGCCAGCGTCTTGGCGGGTACCTTATTGGCGACAACCATCACGTTAGGGATCTTGGCCAGCATCGTGATCGGCGTGAACTTGGTGGGCTCGTAGCCCGGGTCCTTGTAAAGCACGTGATTGAACGCCAGCGGCGCAGGCGGGGCGACCATCAGCGTGTAGCCATCGGGCGCCGATCGCGCGACGCCGCGCGCTCCCAGGTTCATGGCTGCACCTGCGACGTTCTCAACGATGACAGGATTGCCGTTCCAGCGCTTCTGCAGGCCTTCAGCAAGTATCCGGGCGAGCGAATCGGTGGTCGATCCTGCGGCCGATGGGACGATGATCTTTACGGTTCTTGAAGGGAATGCGTCCTGGGCCGCTGCCGGCAGCGCGAACGACAGCAAGAATCCCACTGCGCTGCACGCGCCCATAGAAATCAGGTTCATGTGCTCCCCCTCCCGATCCGCGGCTATGCGCGGTACCGCCCTATTCAGCCTGGCAATCGCGCCTCGATAGCATGAGCCGTCCAACCTCTTGCGGGATCGCGTATTCCGTCCCATCCAAGAACTTCACAGCCCTTACTTGCCTGATCTTTTGCACGTGACGCTGCAGGGCTGCAATGGCTTCATGCTCTTCACGCATCGCGAAGCGACGCGACTGTGCCGCGCGCTGCACGTCGAACACATTGAACGGCGTGACCGCGGGGATGGTTGGGAGCGGAGCAGACCGCCGTGCACGCGCGAGAAGATCCTGAGGGACGTTGTGCTGGACGAGAAGTTGCTCGAATTCCGGCGCCAAACCACGCCGCAATTCCTCGACGGACAGCTCCAGCGGCGCACTCGCGAGCGTCATGCGCGCAGACTTACCCTGGCTCCGCAGCGCGCAGATGGCATCGACCAGTTGACGCCGGCTCGCCTCGGACTTCGCCTGCTCATAAGCGAGAAACCGGGTGAGGAAGTCACCCTTGAGCGTCGCTGCAAACGATGTCCACTCCGACGCCTCCAGCTTGGCCTTCAGTGAACTGACCACTTCCTTGCGCTCTTGGCGCTCCGCACTGAGTTCGCGTTCCCTGGACGTGAGATCATGCCTGAGCTCTCCCAGACGGCTCGACAACTCGGTCAACTCACGCCCTTGCCTCCCGTCACCTGCAAAGTAACGCATCAGATTATCGCCGACGCCGGCCGCTCCCAGAACGACACCGATCAGCACACCGCTCAAAGCCCACAGCACCGCCACCAGCGAAGACGGACCGGAGCTGCGCACGCGCTCTCGTTCAACCGGAACACGAGTACCTGGGGGTGGCGTCTCACCGCTCATCGTAGCGCACTCCATTCATCCAAACCGGCAGCGGCCCCCGTTATAGCAACCGAGCCCTGCAGACTAAGGTAAATGGAGCGCGTAAACCCTACTTCAGCAAATACCCCCACTTCTCCCGGGCTTCCTTGCGGACCTCCGGCGAGGACTGGTTGACCTTGGGATACTGGTCCTTCCAGTGGAACGGCTTGCAGGCGTCGATGATGGCGCGTGAGTTGGTGAAGTCGCCGCGGGCCTTCTGCTCGGGCGGGATGCGCGGGTCGAGCGGCGTCGACCAGGCGTTGGTGATGAAATCGATCGATGTCGCCGGATCCGAGCGCGTCAGTACCGCCCACATCACTTCCTCGAGGTTCGAAGGGTCGATGTCCTCGTCGACAACGATGACGTAGCGGCCGGCATAAGCGCCCGCGTGGCACATGGCGGCGACATGACCGGCCTGCTTGGCGTGGCCGCCGTAGCGCTGCTTGATCGCCACCACCAGCAGCAGCCGCGACGTCCCGACCTCGTGCGCCCAGGCCGCGACCACGTCGGGCACGCCCGCCTTCACGATGTTCTCGCGCACGATGGCCGAGCGCGTCAGCGCACGATATCTAGCCACTTCGTCAGGCGCGCGCTGCGGCACGCAGCCCAGCAGGATCGGATCGTTGCGATAGTGGATCGCCTTGATGTCCATCACGGGCTCGTCGCGCATGTCCGAGCCGTAATAGCCGAACCACTCGCCGAACGGGCCCTCGGGCTTGACGTTGCCCGGCTGCACGAACCCCTCGATCACGATCTCCGCGTTGGCGGGGATCGGCAGACCGGTCATCGGCCCATGCACCAGCTCGACGGGCTTTCCACGAATACCTCCGATCACGTCGTACTCGCAGATGCCGTGCGGCACCTCCGACGAGCCCATCAGGAACGACATGGGATCGCAGCCGACGACGATGGCGACGGGCATCGGCTCGCCGCGCTTCTCGTACTTGTCGCGCATGATGCGGCCATGCTTGCCCGGCGAGATGTAGAAGCCAACGCTCTCCTTGTCGTGGATCATCACGCGGTAGGTGCCGCAATTGACCCAGCCGTCGTCGGGATCGCGCGTGACGTTGAACGAACCCGTGCCGATATAGCGGCCTCCGTCGTCTTCATGCCATTTAGGTGTCGGGAACGCCGCCACGTTCACTGCATCACCCTTCATCGTGTTCTCGAAGATGGGCCCGTCATTGACGAATTTCGGCGGGATCCGCTTCAGATCCTGCATGTAGTGGACGCGGAACGCCTCCGACAACTCGAGCTTGTTGAGATGCGTCGGAAAACCAAGCGTCATCTTCTGGCGCTGGCCGCCGAAGAAGTTGACGAGCACACGGCTACCCGGAAGCGTGCCGGGAATATCCTTGAACACGACGGCGGGCGCGCTCTCCTCGTGCGAGAGCAACTCGGTCGCCATCCCGATATCACGCTCCCAGGACGCGCCGGAAACCTCGCGCAGCTCGCCGAGCGCCTCCGCCTTCGCCATCCACTCGCGCAGGTCGGTGTAGTCGACATTCGGGACGAGCGAGGCAATCGGATCGCCCCCGGGCTGCGAGACGGATCCGGATTTGCCCGCCGGCTTCGCCGCGATGGCGTTGCCCATCTCGTCCTTGGTGGCATTCGGCCTCTTGACCTTGCCCGTCATGCCGTCTTCTCCCTCGACTACGCTTCTTGGAAACCCGCCGCTACCGGAACGGTCGAACGGGAAACTACCGGTCATTCCCGCCGATTGCCAGTGCTGGCGGCGGGACCTACAAAGTCACGATGATCCGCAATCTCACACGACGCGTCGGAGCGATCGCCCTGGTCGCCGCTAGCACCTGGCTCGGCCTGTGCCTCGTCTTGTATCTCCTGTTCCATCGCACGCTGACCGACGTTTACCAGCAGCGGGTGCGCAATGTGCTTCAGGCGGAGTGCGGGCGCGTGGTCGAAGGCCCGCTGATCTACACCCTCACACCCGGAACGTGCCTGTTTGAGAATCCCGAGTTCCGCACCCGGCTCACCATCGACCCCGACGGCTTCCGCAACGAACCCTTGGCACTGGGGTCCGGCCCTGTCCTGGTCGCCGTCGTCGGCGACTCTCACGCTCTCGGCTGGGGTGTCGAACAAAGCCAGACCCTCTCCAGCCTGTTGGCGCGCGATCCCCGTTTCACGGTGCGCAGCCTCGCGATGTCGTCTTACGGAACGGCACGCGAGATGATGGCTCTGGAGCGCTTCGCCGCCGACGCCGACGTCATCGTGCTGCAATATTGCGATAACGACTACCCGGAGAACATGGAGTTGCTGACGCGACCAGCCGATTTCATCTCCGGTGCGAGGGCGCGCGCCCAGCGTTACCAAGAACAAATCACAGCGCTTCGCCGGGCAAGGGAGACGTCTCCGGGAGCCCATGCCGTTTTGCAGCACGCCTTCGCTGCAGTCGCCGCAACATGGCGGCTGATGTTACTTCCCCCGCGCAGCCAACCCTCGACCCCGGTCAGCACCATCGAGTACGAGGCGCTGGCGTTCTCGAAAGTTCTGCTATGGGCCCAACCGATCCTCGCGGGAAAAACCGTGATCGTGATGGAGAACCATCCCAAACGCCCCCGGGAGAACTTCGCACGCGTTTTCGCGAACCGCCTGACCATGGAAGGTCTTGGACACGTCGCCGTTCTGGATCTTGCAGGAACCATCGTACCGCGGGACTATTTCCATATCGACGAACACATGCGCGCCAGCGGTCACGCCAAGGTCGCGGCCCGCGTGCTGGCGGAACTCGACCGATTAGCGCCAAAACGGCGCGCGCCCTGAGCGGGCCACTCGAAAGGCATTCCCATGTCGGACGACTATTACGTTCATCGCCTGCAAGTGTCATTGCCCCTGGCAACCGCCGAGCGCATCGCCGATGCCGCCTTCTCAGCAGGTCTCGAGGCAGGATTGTTGCCGCTTACGGTGGTCATCCTCGACGCGGGCGGCGTGACAGTCGTGCACAAAAGACAGGACGGCTCGGGAATCCTGCGGGGCGATATCGCGACGGGAAAGGCATGGGGAGCGCTGGGCATGGGCATCTCCAGCCGCACGATCCGCGATCGGCTCAAGGAACGGCCTGCATTCCAGAGTGCTCTGGCGGCCGCTTCGCAGGGGCGTTTCATACCCGTGCCCGGCGGCGTGCTCATTCGCAATGCGGGTGGCGAAGTCATCGGCGCGGTCGGCATTTCCGGTGATGCATCCGACAAGGACGAGTACGCTGCCATCGCCGGTATCATTGCCGCGGGTTTGACCCCGCATCCTGAAGCGCCTGCAGAAAATTGGAAGCTGGCGGGTTTGTGACGACAAACCACCGCTGTGCGACCATCGCGATACCCCGCGGAAGCACGGGGTGACCGCCCCCCAAATAAAAGAGACCCCAACTTGGGGCCTCCAATGTGTCGACGAGTGACGAGGCGTTCCCGGCGCGGCGTGGGCTGGGAACGCCTTTGATCAGCAATACCGGTCGAAGTTGCGGCAAGCGTAACCCGAGCCGTTGCTGCACTGGTAGCTCCAGCTACGGCAGTTGCCGCCGCCCGAACGATAGGCCTGGTTGGCGATAATGCCGCCCAGGACGGCTGCGCCGACGCCGATGCCGACATTGCGACCGAAGTTCCGGCGCCCGCCACCCCGTGCGAATCCGCGACCACCGCCGCCTGCACGGAAACCACCGCCGCCGCGACGGCCTTGCGTCGTCACATAGCCGGTTTCGACATCGACGCTGACTGCCGACGTAGTTGCTGCGGTGGCCTCGTTAGCGGAGGCACCGACGGTACCAACGGCGAGTGCAAAGCACGCCGCTGCAAGCGCAATTCCAAACTTCATTGAGCCGATCCTTCGCTGTTGGTCCTACCGGCGGGCCATCATCGGCACGCACGGAGTAGTCGTCGTCGGAGTGCGACCGAAACGATGCGAGGCATCAACTGCCGGGCTGCGTCAAAGGAGGCTGCGTCAAGCTATCAGAGCCAGGACCTGGAACTAAGCCAATTGACCCGGGTTCATTAAGATCGCAGCCTAAACTAGCGCCTACGACCACACGCCGCTGCGCACCATGGCACGGATAGCTGCGCAGTCTCCTAACCGGAGTTAGCTTCCCCCTTCGAGAAGCCAGCCGAACTTCTCCTGCGCCTTGCGGGCGACTTCAGCGGACGGCGTGTTGGCCGGCGGGAACTTATCGCGCCATTTATAAGGTCTGCACGCATCGATAACGGCGACCGAATGGGTCATGTCGCCGGATTCGCGCTGCTCAGGCGTCAGGCGCGGATCGGCTGGGCTGTCCCACGATCCCTCGATGAATTGAATGGACTGTTTGGGATCGGTGCGGGTGCACATCGCCCAGATCAACTGCTCCAGGTTGGTCACGTCGATGTCGTCGTCGACCACGATCACGTATTTCGACGCGTAGGCGGAGGCACCGCACTGCGCCGCGATGAACCCGGCTTGCACCGCATGTCCGGGATAGCTCTGCTTGATTGCGACACCGTGCAATTGGCGCGCACCGGCGGTCTCGTGACACCACACCTGGGTGATGTTGGGCACCCCGCCGTTCGTCATGTACTGCTTGATCATCGCCGAGCGCATCACGGCGCGGTACCGGCTCATCTCGTCGGGACCAGCACCCATCGGCGGCACGCCATGCAGGATCGGGTTGTTGCGGTGGTAGATCGCCTTGATCTCCAGCACCGGGACCTCGGTGGCGCCACCGGCGTAATGCCCCGTCCATTCCCCGAACGGCCCTTCGATCCGCGTCTTGCCCGGATGGCACCAGCCTTCCAGAACGATCTCGGCGTTGGCCGGCATCGGCAGTCCGGTCACCCGCCCTTTGACCATCTTAACGGGCCGGCCGCGCATGCCCCCGACGATGTCGAGTTCGAACGTGCCGTAGGCGGCTTCCGTGCCGCCATAGAAGAATGTCACGGGATCGCCGCCAAGCACCATCACGACAGGCATCGGCTCCCCCTTCGCCCAATACTTCTGGCGATGAATCCAGCCGTGGTGGCCCTTCGCGATCAGCAGGCCGACGGTCGACTTGTCGTGGACCTGCGCGCGATAAGCGCCAGCGTTGAGCCAGCCTTCCTCGGGATCGCGCGTGATGGTGTAGGTGCCCGTGCCAATGTATCGGCCACCGTCTTTTTCGTGCCAAACGGGAGAAGGGAACTTGGTGACGTCGATGTCATCGCCCATGACCACGTTTTCGAGCACCGGCCCGCTGTCGACGATCTCGTGGGGAATGAGCCTGGGCTTCTCGAGATAAGCTTGGCGGTAGGCGTCCGACATTTCCCACTTCGAGAGGTGATCGGGCAGCCCCAGGGTCATGTTCCGGCGCTTGCCAGCGAATACGTTGAGCAACAAGCGAAAGCCCTTGGGGCAGCCCGGCACCTCGTCGAACACGACACACGGCGCCTGCTCCGCGCGCAGGATCGCCTCAGCGACGAGGCCGATATCCTCCTGCCACGTCGCGCCTTTGATGTGGCGTACTTCGCCCATGCGCTCTGCTAACTCTAGCCATTCGCGTAGATCGTCATAGGCGATATTGGCCGAGTTTGACGGGGGCTTGGCATCTTGCATGGGACGTCTGCCTCACTGAAATATCGTTTCATTTTTCCGAGTTCGCTGCAAACTACACGATCCACAGACCAGGAAAAGCCTGAAACGGACGTGTCGTCATCGGCGCTAAAGGCCGAAGAAGGCCTTGTCCTTTTCGGTGGGCTTCCAGGTGGGTTGGCCGCGGAACTCCTTCGTCAACCACGAGAAGTCATCGCCGTAGCGCACCCGGAACAGCAAAGAGCGCTTGGGACCGTTCTCGTATTCGTGAAGCTCTCCGCGGGGGTGGACAACAAAAGACCCCGGCACGACATCGATGGTGCGATCGGCCGTACGCATGACGCCCCCGCCCTCATGGCAAAAGTAGATCTCGACGCAATTGGGATGCAAGTGGTTCGGGCTGAACTGGCCTGGCTCCCAGCACGCCACCGTGAAATCGCCGCCGGCCTCGACGCCAAGAATTTTCTCGACGTGATGCTTCAGATCGAAGGACTGCTCGACCTTCAGGTTGAATGCATGCATCGGCGGTTCCTCCTCGAGATAATTATTGGGTTATGAAGCCCGCACGGCAGGCCGATCGGCAAGCCATTTACGACGACCGGTGCTTCATCATGACAACTTTCAGCACCAGACATTTCGCTGTGTCCATCGCCGCATGGCTCCACTGCCTCGGCCCAGGCAAAACGGCCAAGACCAATTCGGCCATGAAGCGGCCGCCCCCTCTGCTATGTGGCGATCGTACAGGGCGACGGTCGGCACGCCGGATGCAGGCTTGCGCGATCACCGCGCCCGGCAAAGCCCAAAATCAGGCCAGCAATCTTGGGAAGTTGCAACCGATGGCGGCGTGCGCGGGATTGATGGCGTCGCCGGCTGATCCAGCGGGGAAGTTGCGGCCCAGGCGATGCTCGCTCAGGAGGTGGACTGCCCGGTCGCGCTTCGCCGCGACGGGTATAATCAAACACGGTTTCCAATTGAAAAGGGCGGCCTTCGAGCCGCCCTTTCGCTATTTGGTCTTAGCTCTTGCTCAGGGCACGATCAGATCGTGGAGCCCCCGCCGAAGCTCTGCCAGGTGACGGTGACCTTCGTGCCGAGTTGCACGCGGTTATAAAGGTCGATCACGTCTTTATTGTACATACGGATGCAACCCTTGGAGACGGGTTGACCGATGGTCCAGGGCGCGTCCGTGCCGTGGATGCGATAGGCGCTCGATCCCAGGTAAAGTGCGCGCACGCCGAGCGGATTAAGAGGATGGCCACCGGGCACCCAGCGCGGCAGGCGCGGGTTTTCAGCTATCATCGTCGGCGTCGGCGTCCATGACGGATTCACGCGCTTGTCGGTAACGGCCATCACGCCTTGCCAGCGGCTTTGCTGGCGGGGGATGGCGATCGGATAAGAGATCGCCTCGCCCGGACGAACGACGAGGTACAGCCTACGGTCGGAGAAGCTCGCGACGAGCTGTCCTGGTGCAAACTGCGGCGAGAAACGAACGCTGGTGGCGCCGCTGCCACCGACTGCGCTGCCGCCGCCCCAGTCCCAGAGGGATTGGGCCGATGCGCCGGCCGCTGTAAGGGCCAGTGCAGCAAAGGCCGCGAACAAGGCTGCGAAAGGACGCTGGACGATCCGGCTGAAGGTCATCAGGACTCTCCTGTTCGGACTGCTGGGGCCGCCCCACCGATTGCGCCGCGCTGAGGTCATCGCTGAGTGGGTGCGTGGTTTGACACGGTTACGTTGTGTTCACGATCTTGGGTGAGCGTGGTGAAGGAAACGTTTACTCGACGTCCGGGTTTTGTAGTGTCGCTTTTCAGATACACACGCCGGCAAAGTAGCACCTGGCTTCGTGTCAGGTCCGCCCCATGCGAATGTTCTTGTTTTGATCTTGACGGAACAAATCAACCCGCATAAGAACATATAAGGAACAAACTTCGGAGTTACCGCATGGCTGCCGCCCGCGTCGTCATGCCTTTATCGCCGGGCTGCGGAGTTCCGGCCAAACCGGCAGCGTCCGGGCTCACAGCGTCCGGGCTCGATGTTCTGCGGGAGCAGATTCGCTCGATCGAGCGCCGGCCGACGCTACTTGCGTCAGGACCGGGTTCGCAAGCGCGGCTCGATGATGCTTCGTCACCCGGAGACGATGAAACGGTCTCGACCAA
Source organism: Bradyrhizobiaceae bacterium (assembly GCA_947475855.1). Classification (GTDB taxonomy): domain Bacteria; phylum Pseudomonadota; class Alphaproteobacteria; order Rhizobiales; family Hyphomicrobiaceae; genus CAMDPA01. The sequence goes on along the minus strand of CANJPN010000026.1, from coordinate 3,030 downwards.
AGCCGCGAGATCTGCGGTCTCCGGCATTGGCGCCTGGACACTGGGAGACGCGAGCCTCGATGGTGCGACCCTTGATCGGGCGATCGGCTTGGGCGGGCTCGAAATCGGGGCGGTACACGAGATCAAGCCGGTCGCCAGCACGGGCTGGGCAGCGGGATTTGCCAGCGCCTACCATTTCGCACTCGCGCTTGCCGTGCGCCGCCTCATTGTAGCCCCGCCGGCAGATCGAAGTGCACCGATCCTTGTTTGCTTCACCACGACCCAAGTTGCCGAGATGGGATCTCCCTATGCGCCTGGGCTCGCCGCGCTGGGGCTGCCCCCCGGCCGGCTCATCCTTGTCGAAGCCGCCAAACAAGCCGATGTGCTGTGGGCCGTCGAGGAGGGACTGAAGTCGGAAGGACTGGCTCTGGTGCTCGGCCAGACGGATGACGTCGACCTCACGCCTGCCCGGCGGCTGGCCTTGGCGGCGGCCCGCACATCGACGCCGTGCCTGCTGCTCACTCATCCACGTTCAGCCGCCGCCGCCGCAACCGCCACGCGATGGCGGATCGCGCCAGCCCCCAGCGCCCCTCACCCGCTCGATCCCGAGGCGCCCGGCGAGGCCCGCTTCCTTGCCGGTTTGGAGCGCTGCCGGGGCAGCCCAGCCGCAGTCCACCCCGTTTCGCATCTGCTGGAGTGGTGCAATGCTGCGTATCGTTTCCGTGTGGTTGCCGGCCTGGTCGATGGAGCGTCTCGCACGCGCACGCAGGAAGACTGGCCTGCCCGTGCCGTGGGCGGAAGAGAGCGGCCGTGAGAAGCCGTTTGCGCTGATCGAAAGCGGAGCACACGGCCTCGTGTTGTCGGCCGTCAATGCGCCGGCTTGGATGGAAGGCCTGCGTCCCGGCCTCGCGCTCGCCGACGCCCGCGCGGCATTGCCGGCCCTCGGTACCGCGCCGTCCGAACCCGAACACGACCGCACCGCCCTCGCCGCGCTTACGCTGTGGGCCGGCCGATATGGCCCATCGCGCAACATCGAAGGCAGCGACGGGCTGTGGATCGATACCAGCGGCGTGGCCCACCTTTACGGCGATGAAGCCCAGATGCTCGACGACCTCGTCGCCCGCCTCGCCCGTGCAGGCCTTACCGCACGGGCTGGACTTGCCGATACGACGGGTGCGGCCTTCGCGCTGGCCCGGTTCGCCGCTCGCCGGTCCACCCCGGCACGGATCGCGCCCCCCGATGCCACCCGCGACGCGCTCGCAGCCTTACCTGTCGCCGCCCTGCGCTTACCGGCCGAGGCCATCCTACTGTTGCAGCGGCTCGGCCTTGCCCGCATCGGACAACTCTACGGCTTGCCGCGCGAGGCCCTGGCCCAACGCTTCAGATCGGCTCCCTCCCGCCACGGCAGCACGACATCCGGAAGCGGCAAACGGGAGCGTCAGGCTACCCTGATCGCCGGCACCGTACTCGCCCGGCTCGACCAGGCGCTGGGTATCGCACCAGAGCCGCGAACGCCGATGACGGAGCCACCCTGCCATCTCGCCCGCCTCCTGTTCGCCGAGCCGTTGATCTCCAGTGCCGGCGTCGTCGCCGCGGTCGAGGCACTCGCCCACGACCTCGCCCATAGGCTCGAAACCCGCTGCGAAGGCGGCATCCGCTTCTCGCTCGATCTCTATCGCGCGGACGGATCGGTGCAGCAGGTGCGGATCGGCGCGAGCCGTCCGTGTCGTGCGCCGGGTCATCTGATCGCACTCATTTCGGAGAAACTCGACGCCCTCGATGCAGGTTTCGGCATCGATGCCATGACGCTCTCCTGCCTACACGCCGAACCGCTTGATGCCCGTCAAATCGCGCTCATTTCATCGAACGCGAATTGCGATCCCGGCAAGGTCCGAGCAGCCCGAACCCGGTCCGCCCCGAACGGGGTCTCCGTTGACGACCGGGGGACAGAGACCGCCGCTCTCATCGACCGGCTCTCCAACCGCCTGGGGGCGGCCCGCGTCCTGCGCCTCGCCCGCGTCGACAGCCACATCCCCGAACGAGCCCAGCGCCGCATCCCGATGCTCTCGGCAGCCGAAGCATCTTCCACCGCGCCGCCACAGTTCCACACGCCCACGCCGCTGCGGCCCGCGCTGCTGCTCCCCTCGCCCGAGCCGATCACTGTGCTCGCGGAAGTTCCCGAAGGACCGCCGCTGCGGTTCTCCTGGCGCCGCCTTACGCATCGCATCGTCCGAGCGCAAGGCCCTGAACGCATCGAGCCGGAATGGTGGCGCGCCATCGGCCGCCCGCCGCAGCGGAGCGGCAAGGCGCAGGCGATCCACCTCTCCAGACCGCGCGACTACTACGCGATCGAGGACGACACTGGCGGTAGATACTGGGTGTTCCGAGCAGGCCTCTATGGCCGCGACGAGGATCTCGATAATGCGAACGAGGACGAGAACGAAGCGGCCGGTCCGCACAACCCCGTCTGGTTCATGCATGGGGTGCTCGGATGAGGCATCGGGCTCCACCACCTGCCGCCTACGCCGAATTGCAGGCGACGACGAATTTCACCTTCCTGACTGGCGGTTCCCACCCTCAGGAACTCGTCGCGCAGGCAAAGGCGCTGGGGCTTTCGGCACTCGCGATCACCGATCGCAACACCCTCGCCGGTGTCGTGCGCGCGCACGTCGCGGCCAAGCAGGTGGGGCTGCGTCTGATCGTCGGCGCTCGCCTCGATATCGAAGACGCACCGGACATCCTGTGCCTCCCGACCGACCGCGCAGCTTATGGACGGCTCAGCCGGTTGCTGTCGCTCGGGCAGATGCGCGCGGAGAAGGGAAAGTGCATCTTGCGGCTCGCGGATGTGGCGGCGCACGCAGAGGGGCAGATACTGATCGTTCTGCCACCGGAAGAATTCGCGCGTATCGCGCGAGGGGGGCATCTTTCTGCCACGTCGCTGCGGCCTTCGGCCGGATCGCAACGTGCAGCCCCTCCCCCCCCGCCCGGAGCCCCCCCCACCGGACCTCCCGTTTTTTCCTCTGCAGTAAAAATAGAGGGGGTTTGGGGGAT
>CANJPN010000025.1 GCA_947475855.1 Bradyrhizobiaceae bacterium | reverse complement strand
TCGATGGTCCGGAAAAGGACAACAAGTTCGAGGCGACTTTGGTCGGCACCGACCCGCGCACCGATATCGCGCTGCTCAAGATCAAGTCGGATCGTAAATTCCAGTTCGTCAAGTTCGCGGCCAAGGACAGCCGAGTCGGCGACTGGGTGCTGGCAGTCGGCAATCCGTTTGGCCTGGGCGGCACGGTAACGGCCGGCATCGTCTCGGCACTCGCCCGCGGCATTGCCGAGGGCCCTTACGACTACATGCAGATCGACGCTGCAGTTAATCGCGGCAATTCCGGTGGCCCGACGTTCAATCTCGATGGCGAGGTGGTCGGCGTGAACACTGCGATCTACAGCCCATCCGGCGGCAACGTCGGCATCGCGTTCGCAGTGCCTGCGGTCACGGTCACCAAGGTCGTCGAACAGCTCAAGGCCACAGGCAGCGTGGCGCGCGGCTGGCTCGGCGTGAAGATCCAGAACCTCGACGCCGACATGGCCAAGAGCTTCGGGCTTGCCGACACCGCCGGCGCACTGGTGCAGGAAGTGACTGCTAAGGGGCCTGCGGAAGCTTCGGGCGTCCGCATCGAAGACGTGATTCTTTCGGTCAACGGCGCCAAGATCAAGGACACCAAGGACCTCGCGCTGAAGATCGCGGAGTATGCGCCCAACACCGTCGTCGACGTGCGCGTGATGCGCCGCGACAAGGAAGAGACGATCAAGGTGAAGCTCGGACTATTCCCAGGTGCCACGGCTGACGCTACCCCCGTCGAGAAGCCCGATCCTGCGGTGCGGCAGTTCTCCTCGCTCGGCCTGTCGTTCGCCGCCACTCCCCGTCGCGGTGCCGCAGCAAAGGACGGCGTCCCCGTGACAGCCGTCGAAGAAGGCAGCGATGCGGCAACCAAGGGCATCAGCACCGGCGACCTCGTCACGCACGTCAACGGCGACCCGGTCACTTCAGCCGATGACATCGACGCGGCAGTGAAGCGGGCTGCCAGCCGGGGAACCGTCCGGCTCACCGTGAAGTCCGACACCCGCACCGCGGTGGTCGCGATCTCGGTCAAGCCGAAGAGCTGAGCCGCAGCATCACTGCGAAACGATTAATGCGGGCGCGGGGTGGACAACACATCCCGCGCCTTTAATCATTCCGGCGGCGAACGCTGCCTCCATCCGCTTGGCGGCATGGACCATCTCAGACCCCGGCGAACCGGCCATGCGCATCCTGCTGATCGAGGACGACAAGGAAACGGTGCGCTACCTCGTCAAGGCGCTGGCCGAAAGCGGGCACACGGCCGACTCGGCCGACGACGGGGAGCAAGGGCTCGCGCTCGCTCGCGAGGGTCTCTACGACGTACTCGTCGTCGATCGCATGCTGCCAGAGCGGGACGGACTATCAGTCGTGCGCGCACTGCGTGCGGAGGGTATTCGCACACCCGTGCTCTTCCTTTCGGCGCTCGGTGAGGTCGACGATCGCGTCAAGGGCCTAAAGGCCGGCGGTGACGACTATCTGACGAAGCCGTTCGCGTTATCCGAGCTGCTGGCACGCATCGAAGCGCTGGTGCGCCGTTCGCAACCAGAAGAGAGCGAGCCGCGCTTCGTGGTCGCCGATCTCGTGCTCGACCGGCTGTCGCGGCGCGTGACGCGTGGCGGGCAGCAGATCGTGCTGCAGCCGCGCGAGTTCCGGCTCCTCGAATACCTGATGAAGAACGCAGGCCAGATCGTAACCCGCACGATGCTGCTGGAAAAAGTCTGGGACTATCATTTCGATCCGCAGACCAACGTGATCGACGTGCATATCTCGCGACTGCGCTCGAAGATCGACAAGGGCTTCGACAAACCGCTCCTGCACACGGTACGGGGTGCGGGCTACATGATCGGCGAGGGTGGCTGAGCCGATGGGCGAGACGCGAGATACGGTCGCTGCGAAGCCGGCAGGGTGGAGCCGCTCGCTCGCCGCGATGGCTTCGACACGCGCATTCCAGCAGGCCGCGATCTTCGTTGCAGCCGCGCTGATCGCGGGCGGCCTCGTGATGTGGCTGCTGCTGGGGCGCACGTCCGATCTCGTTTCGGGGCAAGCGATCGAGACGATGATGGTGGAGGCCAGCGGGATTGCGGATGTTGCGGAAGCAGCGGGGCCGGCTGCCGCGATCGATGTCGTCGCCCGCAGGTCCAAGGACGCGACCTCACGTCTCTATCTGCTCGTCTCGTCCAAAGGGACAAAACTCGCAGGGAACCTCGAACGCTGGCCCGACGCGTTGCCACACGCCGATCAGCGCTCCGGCAACCGCAACAGCGGCGGTGTATTCGAGTATGGCTCGACCGTGGACAAGAGCCGTGCACGGAGTGCTGCGGGCATCGTGCGCGCAATTTCGAAAGACATGACGCTGCTCGTCGGCCGTGATCTCTCGTTGCAGCAAGAGTACGCCGCGCAGGTGAGGTGGCTCTATCTCGCCGGGTTCGGCGCACTGGCACTGGCGGGACTGGCCGCCGGCCTCATCGCGAGCCGGCTCGCGATGAGGCGTATCGGTGAGATCGTGGTCACGAGCGACCGGATCATGGCTGGCGACTTCACGCAGCGCGTTCCCGCCACCAGCGCGGGCGACGAACTCGACCGCCTCGCGGGAAACCTCAATGCCATGCTCGACCGGATCGAAAGCCTGATGGCAGGATTGCGCGAGGTTTCAGACAACATCGCGCACGATCTCAAGACGCCTCTCACCAGGCTGCGCACCCGCGCGGAGGCCGCCCTGCGCGACGGCGATCCCGCTCAAGCGCGCGACGGGCTGGGCCGTGTCATCGAAGATGCCGACGAGCTGATCAAGACGTTCAACGCGCTGTTGCTGATCGCCCGCCTGGAAGCGGGACCGCTGGAAGGCTCGACGGAGACGTTCGAGCTTGACGAACTGGTGCGCGACGTTGCGGAACTCTACGAGCCGGTCGCGGAGGAGGCCGGCATGACGCTGGTATGCCACGCCGATGAACCCGCAATCGTGCACGCGAACCGGCAACTTATCGGCCAGGCGGTCGCCAACCTCATCGACAACGCGATCAAGTACGCGCCGAGGTCCGGCAGTGGCGACAGGCATGCAGGGGCAGACATCACAGTCGATCTCGCCGTCGCACAGCGGGAGGTTTCGATCAGTGTCTCGGACCGCGGTCCGGGCATTCCAGCCGCCGATCGCGAGCGCGTCCTGAAGCGGTTCGTCCGGCTGGAAGCGAGCCGCACCCGCCCTGGAACCGGGCTCGGCCTCAGCCTCGTCGCCGCCGTCGCGCGGCTTCACGGCGGCCGCATCTTGTTGGAAGACAACGCTCCGGGGCTTAGGATCGTGCTAGCGCTGCCCCGCCAAGACGAAAAGGGCAGGCACGACTAGCTCTAACCGGAGGGGACATGCGCGATATGACACGACTGAATGTCTATCTCCTGGCGGCCCTCATCGCCGCTGGTTCGAACGCGGCCAGCGGCATTGCCGAGGCGGATGCGGTTGCCGATTTCTACAAGGGAAAAACTCTGTCTATCGTCGTCGGCCATCAGGTCGGAACCGGGTTCGATACTTATGCTCGCGTGCTCGCTCGGCATATGGGCCGGCACATCCCGGGAAATCCGACGTTGATCGTACAGGGTATGCTCGGCGCGAGTGGGATCACGGCGGCGAACTGGCTCTACAACGTCGCGCCCAAGGATGGCACTGCGATCGGGGCATGGGTTCAAACCGTGCCGCTCGATCCGCTGATGGGCGGCACCGCGTCGAAATTCGATGCCGTGCAATTCAACTGGATCGGCAATCTCGAGAGCAGCGTTGCGACGTGCGTCGTGACCGCGCGAACGGGCGTCAAATCCTTTGGCGACCTGCGCGTGCGCGAGACACTGTTCGGCTCGACGGGCGGCGGCGGAGCCCTTTCGCAGTTCACACTCGCAGCGAAGAACCTGCTCGGCATGAGAGCGAAGCTCGTGACCGGCTACCAGGGCGCGGCAAGCGTCGGCGTGGCGATGCAGAACGGCGAACTCGAAGGCATGTGCGGGGCGAACACGTCTTTCATCAGTTCGTTCTGGGCGAGCGAGGTCGCATCCGGCACCTTCAAGGTGATACTGCAGCTCAATGGACCCAAGCGAGCCGATCTTGCCGGCGTGGCACATGCCGACGAACTCGCCGGATCGAACGAAGATCGTCAGGTCCTCGATCTCGTCTATGGGCCACTGATCCTAGGTCGCATCTATGCCGCACCACCGAACGTTCCCGCCGAACGCGTGAAAGCGCTGCGCGACGCCTTCATGGCGACGGCGCGCGATCACCAGTTCCTGGCGGATGCCGAGAAGACCAAGTTGGAAATCTCGCCGATGACGGGCGAAGAGGTAGCGGCACATTTCACGCGTTACCATGCAACGCCCAAGGGGCTCGTCGAACGGGCGATCAAGGCAGTGAGAGAGTAGTCATGGCAGGGGTACAACTTTCGGCACGGCTCGTCCGCGCCCCCGTGGTGGGCGATGGATCGCGTGCGCGCGAGTTCCTCGCTGAAATTCGAGGCGGCCTGGAAACAGGCCCGGCTGCGGTGCTGGCAGAGCCTGCGGTCGAGCGCCTTCTGCTCGGCGTGCTCGACGGGTCCTCATATCTCACTGCGCTGATGCGGCGATCGCCGGCGCGTCTGGCGCGCGTGTTGTCATCGAGCCCGGAGGAACGGCTTGCGCAACTGACGTCGGAAGCGTCGGCATTGGCACTGAGCGCGACTGCGATGCCCGATCTGATGGCGGGGCTGAGGGCCGTCAAGAACGAAGCGGCCTTGCTGATCGCACTTGCTGACCTCGGCGGAGCTTGGGGGCTTTCTGAGGTCACCGGAGGTCTAACGGCAATTGCCGACGTGACGACACAGGCGGCCGTACGATTTCTGTTTCGCGAAGCGCGCGCCAAAGGGCAGTGGCTGGGCGGCACCCCTGAAGCGCCGGAAGCAGGCTCCGGTTTCATCGTGCTCGGAATGGGCAAGCATGGGGCGGCGGAACTCAACTATTCCAGCGACATCGATCTCATCGTCTTCTATGACCTCGAGCGTCTTTCGATCCGCGATGGGTTGGAACCACAGCCGTTCTTCGTGCGGCTGACGCGGGATCTCGTGAAGATCATGCAGGAGCGGACGTCGGAGGGGTACGTCTTCCGCGTCGATCTCAGATTGAGGCCCGATCCCGGCGCGACACAGGTGGCGCTCAGCACGACGGGTGCGTTCCACTACTACGAGAGCTTCGGGCAGAACTGGGAACGCGCGGCCATGATCAAGGCGCGCGCCATAGCTGGTGATATCGTTGCGGGCGAAGCGTTTCTGATGGAGCTCGCGCCGTTCGTATGGCGCAAGTATCTCGACTTCGCGGCGATCGCGGACATCCATGCGATGAAGCGGCAGATCAATGCGCATCGAGGCTTCTCCGTCATCGGCGTACCCGGGCACAACGTGAAGCTCGGCCGCGGCGGCATCCGCGAGATCGAATTCTTCGTGCAGACCCAGCAGTTGATCGCGGGCGGGCGACAGACCGATCTGCGTATCCGGAAAACCCTCGCAGCGCTGTCGCTCCTGGTGAAACGCGGCTGGATCAAGCCGGAGGTCGAAACGGATCTGTCGAGGGCCTATGACTATCTGCGCACGATCGAGCATCGCGTGCAGATGGTGGCTGACGAGCAGACGCATTCATTACCCGACGACGTGATGGAGCTGGAAAAGTTCGCGCGTTTCGCGGGCTATGCGGGAACGGCCGATTTCTCGACCGCTTTGCTCGCGGTGCTGGCGACCGTGCAAAGGCACTACGCGGCGCTGTTCGAGGGCAGTCCCGACCTCACGCGCGGCGGCACGAATATGATGTTCGCCGGCGAGGCAGACGATCCGGCGACAGTCGAAGCGCTCGGCAAGCTCGGCTTCTCGCAACCGAGCCAGGTGATCGAGACCGTGCGAGGCTGGCATCACGGGCGCTATGCGGCGGTGCGCAGCGCGCAATCACGCGAGCGCCTCACGGAGGTGCAACCGCTGCTGATCGAAGCGCTGGCGGAAACCGCAGCGCCCGACGCTGCGTTCGCGAGCTTCGACCGGTTTCTGTCGGAGCTGCCGACAGGCGTGCAGTTGTTCTCGCTCCTGCGCGCCAATCCGAAACTGCTGCGTCTCGTCGCCGACATCATGGGCACTGCACCGCGGCTTTCACGCATCCTCAGCCGCCGCCGTCGCGTCCTCGATGCCGTGCTCGATCCGCGAGTGCTGGGCGATCTTCCGCGCCAGGAAGAAATCGCGGCCCTGATCAAAGCGGAAATGGCTGGCGCGAGCGATTTCCAGGACGCCCTCGACCGGGCGCGCGTGATCGGCAACGAGCAGGCATTCCTGATCGGTGTGCGTGTGCTGACAGGCATGATCTCAGCGCCACTCGCAGGGAGCGGGTATGCCCAACTTGCAGAGGAACTCATCGGGGCGGTGCTGCGCGCCGTAGAGGCGGACTTCGCGCTCAACCATGGCCACGTGCCCGGAGGTGCCGCAGCCGTGGTCGCAATGGGAAAACTCGGCGGGCGTGAGATGGCCGCATCGTCCGACCTCGACTTGATCGTCGTGTACGACTTCGATCCGGAGGCGTCACAGTCGGACGGCCCACGACCGCTCGCGGTCAGCCAGTATTTCGCGCGCCTGACACAGCGTTTGATCACAGGCCTGTCAGCGCCGACCGCAGAGGGTCAGCTCTACGAAGTGGACATGCGGCTGCGGCCTTCGGGCCAGAAGGGGCCCGTCGCAACGCAGCTTTCCAGCTTTATCGACTATCAGCGCAAGGACGCGTGGACCTGGGAGCATATGGCGCTGACGCGCGCGCGCGTGGTCACGGGGCCACCCGAGATCCGCGCGAAAGTCGAGCAGGCCGTCGCAACCGCGCTGCGCACGCCGCGCGAGCGGACAAAGATCACCGCGGACGTGCGCGACATGCGCCAACGCATCGCTGCTGAAAAGGGCACGGACAACATCTGGGATCTGAAGCAGGTTCGCGGTGGCCTCGTCGATCTCGAGTTCATGGCTCAGTACCTGCAGCTCGTGCACGGCCACGACCGGCCGGACATTCTCGACCAGAACACCGTGCAGGCGTTGCGCAAGCTCGAACTCGCGGGACTGCTCGACGCGGGCGTCGCGGGCGTGCTGATCCCGGCCGCGCGGCTGATCTCGGATCTGACGCAGATCCTGCGGTTGAGCCTCGATGCAGAATTCGATTCGAAGACAGCGCCCGAGGGATTGAAGGCGCTGCTTGCGCAGGTCGCGGGCGCGCCGACGTTCGCGCAGCTCGAGATCGATCTCAAGGCGACGCTCGCCGAAGTCGCCGCGATGTTCGACGTTGTGGTAGCGTAGCTTCCGGGAACGCAGGTGCTTCTATGCGAGCGCGCCTGGAACAGTTGTCTTGACCCGACCCGTCTGGCTTCAACGATCCACATCAAGCAGAAAGCACTCTAGAGCATCATCCGACCAGACGGAATCGCTTTCGCGATTCGCTGATCGGATAGAGATGCTCTAGAATCTATTGATCAGAACAGTTTCATCCGATCATTCGATCGCCTCCGGCGACAGAATGATCGGATACTGCATCTAGCGGAGCGCCAGCGTCGCAACGACGGGAAGGTGATCGGAGCCGAGCCGCGGTCCTGCTGCGATCCGCGTCAGTGAGAAGTGCTTCGACGACAGCACGTGGTCGATCGGGAACAGCGCGAAGAAGCGGCCGTTGGCCGGCCACGTACCTCCGATTCCGGTGTGACGAACGAGCCCGGTGCGGCCAGCGAAGCGCGCAAGGGTGAACGTCCACGGCGTGAGATTGAAGTCTCCAGCGACGATGGTGGCGCGTCGGCTCGCTTCTTCCAGATGCGATGTGAGCCAGGCGATTTCGCGCTGCTGCTGGCGCGGCGCTCGCGGGTTCGTCATGTGTACGCCAACGACGCGAACGGCGCGGCCGTCGATCTCTACGGTAGCCGAGATCGAGGCGGGCGACTTCTCGCTTCTCAATATGTGACGGCTTTCAAGCACCGGCCATTTCGACAACAACGCGCCGTCGCAACCGTCGAGTTCGACACAATACCGGCGGTGGGGATAGCGGGTGCGGAGAGCCTGATCGAGCACCTCGGCCCGGCGCCTGTCGAGTTCCTGCAACAGGATGATATCGGGCTCTTCGGCACGGATGAATGCTTCGAGACCAGCGCTGGAGTCGCGCCCCCACACGACGTTGAACGTCATCACCTTCACTTGTCGCGCGATCGCTTGTTTCGCGATCACCGGTCGCTCGACTTGGCGCTCAACTGGGCGCTCATCTGGCTGCGCGTGTCGAGCGGTCTCGCTCCCGAAGTTGAAGCGCAGCAATGGCGCGAGAAAGAGAAATACCGCGAAAAGGGCCAGGGCCGACGCACGCCTGACCGTCTCGCGAATGCCGCCGAGCCAGGAAATCGCAAGGGTTCCCAGGGCTGCCGCTGTCCACAAGGGCGTGAATTGGTTGATCCCGTCGAGCAATGGAAAGTAGAAGCCCGCCAAGGCAGCTGCGATCACCGCCATGAGGGCCGGCAAGGCAAGTTCAGCGGAAAGACGCGCGGACGCTCCGACAACACCAGCACGCGCCACAGCTACAGACTCGGCGAATTGCTGGAGGACGCGCCGCGGAAGCGTTTCATCTGTGCGTGAGGGGGGCTCGCTCATTTTCCAGGCGTGAGGGCCGGCGTGATCCTCATGATGCGGGAGTTGCTGGAGTCGGTCATAACGTAGAGAGCACCGTCCGGGCCCTGACGAACGTCGCGGAAGCGGTCATAGTCCTTATTCAACAGCTTCTCTTCGGCGATGACTTGTTCGCCATCGAGCACCAGTCGCGCAAGATGGACGCCGTTAAGGGCACCGACGAAAAGATTTCCCTTCCAGGCCGGGAACAAATTGCCGGTATAGAACGCCATACCGGACGGGGCGATCGATGGGTCCCAATAGTAGACCGGTTGCTCCAGCCCAGCCTTCTCGGTGCCGATCCCGATCTTCGTGCCGGAATAATCGCGGCCGTAGCTGATGACCGGCCAGCCGTAGTTCTTGCCGGCTTCGGGAATGTTGACTTCATCGCCGCCGCGCGCGCCGTGCTCGACGGTCCATAGTTTTCCGGTGACGGGATGGATGGCGGCGGATTGCGGATTGCGGTGACCGAGCGACCAGACCTCCGGCGCCCAGCCTGGCAGCTTGGGCGTCGAGGCGTGCGGGGAGCCGTCGGGGTTGAGCCGCACGACCTTGCCGAAATGGTTCGCGGGGTTCTGCGCCATCCCGCGCGAGGCGGCCTCGAGTGTGCGGCCGGTGCCGCGCTCTCCCAGCGTGACGAACAGACTTCCGTCGGCGGCGAAAGCGATCCGCGAGCCGAAATGAATGGGGACGGGGTTATCCGGCTTCTGTCGGAAGATCACCTGAAGGCCGGTGAGGCGACCACCGCCGCCATCGAGTTCGAGCTTCGCGCGCGCGACGGACGTGCCGCTGTTCCTGCCGCCACGCGGCTCGGAAAAGGTGAAGTAGATGTTGCCGGAAGTCACGAAGTCCGGTGCCAGTGCCACGTCCAGGAGGCCGCCCTGACCGTCGGCGACCACGGGGGGCATCCCAGATACCTGGCCGGTGATCTGGCCGCTTCGATCGACGATACGCAGCTTTCCGCCAATTTCTGTCACGATGATCCGTTCATCGGGCAGGAAGCGGAAGCTCCAGGGGCGTTCGAGCCCCTTGACCACCGTCGTAACCTGGATTCGCGAAGCAACCTCGGGCGCGGGTGCCTGAGTGATCTTGCCGGCCGACGCGGGAACGGCCAGCACGAGCAATGCCATTGCGGGTAGAAAATGGGGGTAAAGCAGGATCTCATTCCTTCCGCGCGTCGGTTTCATCGCTGTTTCCCGCTCATGGCAATCGGTCGGCAATCGTCTTGGCCGGGAGATATGACCCCGCCAAGGCAGTTCCAAGGTCGCGTGCAGCCATTACCGCAAGGGCCTGCTGAACGCACTGGTCTCTACGCAATCATACTATTTTTCGATCACAGACAAACGCCTTAGGTCGGGTAAGCGCCTCGGCGCGCAACCCTCCGGCCATGCGCTCGCCCGGCGATTGCCCCCGGCGCAGTCGCCGGGGTTACCCGCCCTACGGTGCGGAGACACGCGTGTAATCAAGAAGCGGCAAGGGCCGTTGGTCAGCACCGGAACATCAGGGGACTGTGACCGCTCGCCGGTGGCCGATCACTTCTCTCGCTTGTATGCGCCGAGCCCCGGCTTGAAACTCTTCTCATCGAGGAACTGCGTCATGCCCTTGCTCGCTCCCTTCTCGGGATCGCGCATGATCATCTGATCGTTCTTCGCGTTGAGATAATCCGCCGATGCGTCCCACGACATCTCGCGCACACGATGATAGGCGGTCTTGGCCGTGCGCAAGACGTGGGGGTTCTTGTCCATCATCTTGGCGGCGAGTGCCTTGGTCTTGTCGACGAGTTCGGCCTTCGGCACGGAGAAGTTGACGAGACCGATCTCCTTGGCGCGCTTGCCGTCGAACGTATCGCCGGTGAGGATGTAATACAGCGCGTCGCGTTGGGCCAATGCCATGGCGACCGACTTTGTGACGATGCCCGCGGGGATGATGCCCCAGTTGACCTCGGACAGGCCGAACTGCGCGTCGTCGGCGGCAACCGCGAGATCGCAAGCGCACAGCACCTGGAACGCGCCGCCGAAGCACCAGCCGTTGACCATCGCGATGGTCGGCTTTGGGTAATACATCAGACGGCGCCATTGCCAGTAGGCGTTGGCGTTGTGCAGACGTTCGCGCAGGCGGGGATCGCCGGCATCGGGAATCCGGAAGTACTCCTTCAGATCCTGCCCAGCGGAGAATGCATCGCCAGATCCAGTGATCACGATCACCTTGGCGTCATCGTTCATCTCGAGCTGATCAATCGCCGCGACCATTTCGAACACGATGCCGGGGCTGATCGCATTGCGCTTCTCGGGGCGGTTCAGCGAAATCCAGGCGATGCCTTCCTCGATCCGGATCTTCACGTTGGTGCCGGGTTCTGCCTTGGTGTCCATCAGTTGCTCCTGTTCCCTGGAATTCTTATAGTGATCGCATATTCATGCCGCTGGTCCAGCGTCGCAGAAACCGGATCGGCCGCAAAGGGAGGAAGTCCATGTCTGGAATAAGGGGCTTTCGGCTGCGAGCCGCAACGGCCGTCACGGTCGCATGCGGGTGTATGGCTGCGCTTTCGACCGAGGCCTCCGCTCAGCAATATCCGGATCGTCCGGTGAAGGTCGTCGTCGGCTTTCCCGCCGGAAGTGGCGCGGATATCCTATGCCGCTACTTCGTCGAGGGCTTGGCCAAGGTATCCGGCGCGACATTCGTCGTGGAAAACAAGCCGGGCGCCACGGGCAACATCGGCTCGGAGACCGTCGCGCGGGCGAAACCCGACGGCTACACGCTGCTGATGGGGGCCAGCTCGAACATGGCGGGCGGCCCGAACCTCTACAAGAACCTGACGTGGCACCCACAGAAAGACTTCGAGGTGGTGAGCACGTTCGCCCAACTCGGGTTCGTTCTGACCGTCGCGGCGAACAGTCCAGCCAAGACGGTCGCGGAGTTCACGACGCTGATGAAGGCGAAGGCCGGCAAGTCGACGTTCGGCTTCGGCAACACATCGGGACTCGCGGCATCGAGCCTCTATGCGCACGAGGCGGGCTTCCAGGCGACGAGCGTCGCCTACAAATCGAACCCACAGGCGGTTTCCGACGTCGCCGAGGGACAGATCGACTACGTGTTCTCCGATGCCTTGTTCTCGATGAGCCAGGAGAAGGCCGGCAAGGTGCGGCTGCTGGCCGTGACGACGCCGCAACGGCTATCGAGCCTGCCTGATCTGCCGACGATGGCGCAAGTGGGATTGCCGGCCGTGGAAGTGGCGCCGTGGTGGGCCGTCTTTGCCCCGCTCAAGACGCCGCAGGAGATTCTCGGCAAGCTCGACGGCTGGCTCAACACCGTGGCGCGCCAGCCAGAGGCACGGGAATTTCTTGTAAAGCAGGGGATCGAGCCGCTGCCCGGAACGCCGGCGAAGACGCGGGAAATGCTGGCAGCCTCGCTCAAGGACTGGGCGCGGATCGTCGATCTGGCCAAGATCACGCCGCAATAGGCGAACCGTCCCACTCCCTGCGCGGAATTGGATGTGGGGATGGCCGGTTGGCCTACTCCACGCCGCGACCGCGTGACGGCATAGTCCTGGCGCATCGGCTTTGGCAGCGCTGCGGCGCTGCCCGAGGGAGGGAATCGATGATGAAATCTTCCAACAGGGATTGCGGGATCATCGCAGCCGGCATCGCTGTAGTGGCCTGTGTCCTATCATCAGCCCTGCCAGGGCCTGCGTTTGCGCAATCGTACCCGGACCGGCCGATCAAAGTGACGGTGGGCTTTCCCGCCGGCAGCGGCGCGGACATCTTGTGCCGGTACGTTCTCGAGGGCATGGCCAGGATCTCGTCGGCCACGTTCGTGGTCGAAAACAAGCCGGGAGCGGCCGGCAACATCGGCTCCGACGCGGTCGCCAAGGCCAAGCCCGACGGCTACGCGCTGCTGATGGGGGCGAGTTCCACCCAGGCGGGCAATCCGCAGGTCTATAAGGATCTGCCGTGGCACCCCGTCAGAAATTTCGAACCGGTCGCCTCGTTCGCGCGGCTCGCCTACACGCTGACGGTCGCCTCCAATAATCCGGCAAAGACCGTGGCCGATCTGACGCAGCAGTTGAAGGCCAAGGCCGGCAAGGCGACCTTCGGCTTCGGCAACACATCCAGCTTAGCCGCGGCCAGCCTCTATACGCACGAAGCGGGCCTGACGGTGACGAGCGTCGCCTATAAGTCGACGCCGCAGGCGCTCTCCGATGTCGCGGAAGGCCAGACCGACTTCATGTTCTCGGAGCCCGTGCTCGCGATCGGCCAGGAGAAGGCGGGCAAAGTGCGCAACCTCGCGGTGACCTCGCAGCAACGCATGATCTCCCTGCCCAACGTGCCGACAATGGCCGAAGTGGGTCTCGGCAATGCGACGATGTCGCCCTGGTGGGCAATCTACGCGCCTGCCAAGACGCCGCCTGAGATCCTCGCCAAACTCGCAGATTGGGCCAACAAGGCGACGACGACGCCAGAGACGGCCGAGTTCATGCTGAAGCAAGGCATGGAGCCGTTTCCAGGCACGCCGGAGAGCACGGCCAAGCATCTGGCGGCGACGATCGACGAGTGGGGGCGCATTGTGAAGATCGTCAAGATCGAGCCGCAGTGAGTGGTGTCAGACCCGCCGGGTCTGACATCGTGACGCACAGATCGAGCAACGCCACGCAAGTACGTCATCGGTGTCAGACCCGGAGGGTCTGGCACCACCGCAGAGACCAACTCCATGCGCTTCAACAACCTGCAAGACCTTTTGGCCGGATTGCTGTTCGTGGCCTTCGGCGCGGCCGCATTGTGGTTCGGGCAGAACTATGCGATCGGCTCGGCCACGCGAATGGGGCCGGGATATCTGCCCAACGTTCTGGGCTGGCTGCTGGTGGGCCTGGGCAGTTTCATAACATTGCGCGCGTTCGTGATCGGCGGCGTGCCGATTCCGCGTATTCACCTTCGGCCGCAGATCATGATCATCGCGGCGCTGCTCGCATTCGCGCTGACGGTCGAGCGACTCGGGCTGTTGGCGGCGGCAGCGGCGGTCGTGGTGCTGGGCTCACTGGCGAGCCGCGAGGCGCGTCCGCTCGAAATCATCGTGATCGCTGCTCTGACGGCGGCGGCTGCGGTCGGATTGTTCATCTACCTTCTGGGGCAGCCGATGCAGCCTTGGACTTGGGGTTTCTGACCGATGGACGAGATCTTCCAGAATCTGGCCACCGGCTTCGGCGGCGCGTTCACACCGGTCAACCTGGGGCTCTGCCTCATCGGTTGCCTGCTCGGAACCCTGATCGGGGTCCTGCCGGGCATCGGGCCGATCGCGACGATCGCGATGCTGCTGCCGATCACCTACGGGTTGTCGCCGCTGGGCGCGCTGATCATGCTCGCGGGCATCTACTACGGCGCGCAGTACGGCGGCTCGACGACGGCGGTGCTGGTCAACCTGCCGGGTGAATCGTCTTCCGTCGTGACGTGCCTCGACGGCTACCAGATGGCCAAGAAGGGACGTGCTGGCTCGGCGCTGACCATTGCCGCACTCGGCTCGCTGTTCGCCGGCTGCGTCGGCACGCTGTTGCTGGCCGCGTTCGCACCGATACTCGCTAAATTCGCAGAGCAGTTTCGAAGTCCCGAATACTTCGCGCTGATGTTGTTCGGTCTCATCGCGGCTGTCGTGCTCGCCTCGGGATCGGTGGTCAAGGCGATAGCGATGGTGGTGCTGGGCCTGCTGTTCGGTCTCGTCGGCACGGACGTGTCGAGCGGCGTCACGCGGTACGGCTTCGGCGTGCCGGAACTCTACGACGGCATAGATTTCGTGCCGGTCGCCGTGGGCTTGTTCGGTCTCGCCGAGATCATGTCGAACCTCGACAAGCGCGAGGAGAACCGGGATCTCGCGTCGAAAGTCGGGAGCTTGTGGCCAACGCGTGAAGAAACCCGACGGGCCATTCCAGCTGTGCTGCGTGGAACCGTCGTCGGTTCTCTACTAGGCATCCTGCCCGGCGGCGGCGCGGTGCTTTCGTCGTTCGCCGCCTACACGCTCGAAAAGAAGATTTCGAAACATCCCGAAGAATTCGGCAAGGGCGCGGTGGAAGGCGTTGCGGCACCCGAAGCGGCCAACAATGCAGGCGCGCAGACTTCGTTCATTCCGCTGCTGACGCTCGGTATCCCGTCGACACCTGTCATGGCGATCATGGTCGGCGCGATGATGATCCAGGGCATCGCGCCGGGCACCGCGCTCATCAAGGAGCGTCCCGATCTGTTCTGGGGCATCGTCGCCAGCATGTGGATCGGCAACGTGATGCTGGTCATCATCAACCTGCCGCTGATCGGGCTGTGGGTGAAGCTGCTGCACGTGCCCTATCGCATCCTGTTCCCGATCATTCTCGTCCTGTGTTGTGTCGGTACGTACTCGACCGGCAACGCGACGACGCTCGTCGTCATGCTGGCGATCTTTTCGGTGCTCGGCTACGTGTTCGTGAAGCTCGGATGCGAGACGGCGCCATTCCTGCTCGGCTTCGTGCTGGGACCGTTGATGGAAGAGAACCTGCGGCGCTCGATGGTGATCTCGTTCGGCGATCCGCTGATCTTCGTGCAGCGGCCGATCTCGGCGACGATCCTCGCGATGACGTTCGGCCTCGTGCTGCTGATCGTGCTGCCGCAGTTCCGCAAAACGAGAGAGGTGGCGTTCTAGGAATGAACGTGAACCGCGAGCAGCATCGGCGCGACCTCCTGCTGCGCATGTTCGACGCGGCGGTCGCGGCGGCGCATCCGGCGAAGTGCCTGCCGCCGCATCTGCCAGCGGTTCCTCGTGACGGGCGTCTGATCGTGGTCGGCGCGGGCAAGGCGGGTGCGGCCATGGCGATCGCGGCGGGCGAGCATTACGCCACCCTTCTCCAGCCCCCCACCGCTGTCCCCTCCCCACGAGGGGGAGGGGACCCCAAGGTATCGGGCTCGGTCGTGACGCGCCACGGGTTCGGGTTGCCGGCCTCGATCATTGCCATAACGGAGGCCGGACATCCGGTGCCCGACGATGCGAGCGTCGCTGCTGCGCAAAACGCACTCGCGTTGGCGGGCGGGGCCGGCGAGCGCGATCTCGTGTTGTGTCTACTCTCCGGTGGCGCGTCCGCCTTGTGGTCGGCTCCCGTGGCCGGGATCAGCCTCGCGGCGAAACAAGCTTTGACGCGGGCGCTGCTCAAGGCGGGTGCGCGCATTTCCGAGATCAACACGGTTCGCCGGCATATCTCGGCGATCAAGGGCGGACGGCTCGCGGCGGCGGCGTATCCCGCACGGCTCGTTACGCTCGCGATCTCGGACGTGCCCGGTGACGATCCGGCCGTGATCGGGTCGGGGCCGACGGTTGCCGACGCTTCGACTCTGGCCGATGCGCGGGAGGTGCTGGCGCGCTTTTCGATCACGCCGCCGCCGGAGATCGCTGCGGCCCTCGCCGATCCCGCGAACGAGACGGTGAAGCCCGGCTCGGCTTTGCTGGCCAATGCGCGTTACGCGTTGATCGCAACGCCGCGTGCGTCGATCGAAGCGGGCGCCGCGCTGGCGCGGGCTGAAGGCTACGAGGTCGAAGTGCTGGGCGATGCGCTTGAAGGCGAAGCGCGCGAGGTCGGGGCACATCATGCGGCGCTGGCGCTCGAAGCCAAGAGCCGGGGACGCCGCATCGCTATTCTATCGGGTGGAGAGTTGACGGTGACAGTCACGGGCCAAGGCGCGGGCGGGCCGAACCAGGAATACGCGCTCGGGCTCGCGATTGCGCTCGGCAGTGCTGCCGGCATCAGCGCACTTGCAGCCGACACGGACGGCATCGACGGGGGCGGCGGAAGTGCGTCGGACCCTGCCGGTGCGATGCTCGGCGAAGACAGCCTCGCGCGGGCGAAGGGCTTGGGCCTCGATCCGGCCACGTTTCTCGCCAACAACGATTCAACCGCGTTCTTCGAGAAGCTCGGCGATCTCGTGCGCTCGGGACCGACCCAGACCAACGTCAACGATTTCCGCGCCATCCTGATCGATCCCGCATGAACCGAGCAAACGAATTGGGAGCCGTAAGGTGCGGTAGCGCAGCGTACCGCACAGGACCTCCGCACATCGGTGCGGTAGGCGCGCTTTTCCCGGTCGCTTCGGCAAACATGCGGGCGCGACGCGCGCTATCATACCCTACGGCGACGGCGTGGCTGGCCTGCTTCGTCGTGGTTCTGCATCTCGCCGCCGACTCGCCCGCGCTCGCCGATTTCAAGCTGTGCAATGGCACGTCGAGCCGTATCGGCGTCGCCATCGGCTACGAAGACAAGAATGGCTGGTCGACGGAGGGGTGGTGGAACGTGCCCTCGCAGTCGTGCGAGACGATCCTGCGGGGCGCGCCGCCGAGCCGCTACCTCTACGTCCATGCGATCGACTATGACCGCGGCGGCGAATGGACCGGCACCAGCTTCATGTGCACCAGCGATAAATCATTCCGCATCCCCGACACCAAGGACTGCGAAAAGCGCGGCCATCGCCGCACCGGCTTCATGGAAGTCGACACTGGAGGCCAGCGCGACTGGACCGTCCAGTTCAACGACCCGGAGTGATTTTCCTCGCGCGGTCGTGCGCGGCCTGGCGCGGTCTCGAATGACACCTTTTTCTCCTCAGCGTTTTACGGCATGTTTTGAGCCGACCGGAGTTGGGTCTTCAGACAAGAAATAGGCAAGGGGTCCGAACATGCGGTCTGCGGGGTTTCGAACGCGGCTTCTTGCGTCACTCGTGACCGTTGCCTCAATGCTCAATCTATCTTCAGCTTCAATTGCGCAGACCTATCCGAGCCGCGGGGTAAAACTGGTCGTGCCGCTGGCGCCGGGTGGTCCGGCCGATACGACGGCCCGGATGTTCGCTTCCGCGCTTGCCGAAGGCCTTGGACAAAGCGTCGTCGTCGACAATCGAACCGGAGCCTCGGGCGTGGTCGGCACCGAAGTCGTCGTCAAGTCTCCTCCGGATGGCTACACGCTCCTGTTCGGCTCAAGCAGCGTCTTCGCCGTCAATCCCGCGGTCATGACGAACCTGCGCTTCGATGTCCGCAAGGATCTCAAACTGATCGGGCTCGTCTCGCAGGCGTCCTTCGTCATCGTTGCACCCGCCGCAAAGGGTCCCAAAACCTTTGCCGAACTCGTCAAACTCGCCAAGGCGCAACCGGGTGGGGTGAGCTATGCCTCATCAGGTACCGGCGGTATCATCCATCTCACCGGCGAGTTGTTCAAACTCGAGGCCGGCCTAGACCTGTTGCACATTCCGTATCGCGGAGGCGGGCCGGCGCTGGTCGGCGTGCTATCCGGCGATGCCAGCATTGCAATTCTGGACATCAGCACGATTCTGACCAGCGTCAAGTCAGGCAAGCTCGCGCCGCTGGCCATCGTAAGCACGGCGCGCTCGCCGATGCTGCCGGATGTGCCAACTGTCATCGAGATGGGCTATCCCAATGTCGAGACGCGGTCTTGGTACGGCCTGGCGGCCCCTGCCGGCACACCTGCAGATGCGATCAGGAAGCTCGAGGCCGTGACGACAAAGATTGCGTCATCGGTTGCTTTTCATGAAGGCCTTGCCAAGGTTGGATTGCAGCCTTTGCTCATGACTCCGGCTGAAACGGCCGCTTTCATCGAGAACGATCTGAGCAAGTGGGCGCGGGTGGCGAAAGCAGCCAACGTCAAGGCCGAAGAGTAGACTGCTTGCCGCGAGGTTCGTTTCTGACAACTGGATTTCAGCTTCAACAATTGGATACAGAAATGCAGCGTCGTGACGATGAAGCAAGGGAACCGGGGCCGCTGGCAGGGCGTGCTCTGCGATTGGTTTGCTACGCCGTTCTCGTCATGGCAGCGGCTTCCAACCTTGGTTCGATCGTCCTCGCTCAAGGCTTTCCGAGCCGTCCATTGAAGCTGGTCGTGCCAATGGCGCAAGGTGGGCCAGCAGACAGCGGGGCAAGGCTATTTGCTTCGTCGCTTGGCGACATTCTCGGCCAGAACGTCATCGTCGAGAACCGTTCTGGCGCCTCCGGAGTCGTTGGCACCGAGGCCGTCGTCAAATCTGCGCCCGACGGCTACACGTTGCTGTTCGGTTCGAGCAGCGTTTTCGCCGTGAACCCGGCCGTCATTCCCAACCTCCGGTTCGACGTTCGCCGCGATCTCAAGCTGATCGGCCTTCTGATGCAAACCGATCTGGTGTTCGCATCTCGACCCGGAGTGGGTGCGAATACACTGGCCGAGCTGATCAAAACAGCCAAGGCGCATCCAGGAAAGTTGAGCTTCGCATCCTCTGGCAACGGCGGGATCACCCATTTGCTGGCGGAATTACTGGGATTGGAAGCGGGTATTTCCCTGCTTCAGATCCCTTTTCGGGGTGCAGGTCCTGCCATCATCGGCATGCTCAGCAGTGATGCCGATCTGACGGCATCTGGCATTCCCGGACTGGCACAGCATATCAAGTCCGGCAAGGCGGTCGGCGTGGGCATCGCAAGTCCCGCGCGCTCCCCCTTGATGCCTGATGTGCCGACTTTTGCCGAACAGGGATATCCAGGTGTCGAGGCCCAGAACTGGTATGGGGTCGCCGTAGCCGCGGCGACGCCCGCCGATATCTTCGAGACGCTCGACGCGGCGACATCAAAAGTCTTGGCGTCCGCGGGCTTCAAGGCCACACTTGAGAAGATCGGCATGGAGCTCATGGCGATGGGTGCCAAGGAGGCGGCGCCCTATATCGTCCGCGAGATCGACAAGTGGTCTAGGGTCGCAAAAGCCGCCAACATCCGGCTCGATCCTTGAGAGCAATCGAAGGCTGCGTGTCGTTCATCACACTATCAGCGCGCGCAGCAGTCAGTGATATCCGGGTGGTTCGGAATTGTTCGCCCAATCAATCGCGAGTATTTTTCGGCCGAAGGTCCGCGGTCGCGCGGATGCCAAGAAATCGGGAGATCCAAGTATGCCGTTCTTTCGCTGGGACGAGATGGACCGCAAGCGCCTCGCCGCACCTTCCGAATCGGAAGGAGCAATCATTCTAGGACAGCATGTCACGCTCAATCGATCCGTGAGCCAACCCGGCAAATCCGCAAGCCCGCACAGCCATGGTTGCGAGCAGATGATCCAGGTCGTGTCGGGCAGCGCCTGGTTCCGTGTCGGCGGTGAGGAAAAGACGGTGACGGTCGGCGACATCATTCACATTCCCGAGGGCACGATCCACGAGTTCAAGAATACGGGTGATACGGAGTTCGTCTATCTGTCGTTCAAGAACCGCTCAGAAGATTGGCCGCCCAAGAAGGGATCAGCCATGGATCCCTACCGGGCTTGATCGTCGGCTGTCCGATGTCGCGCCGGCGATCGAGGCGAGAATGCAGAGGCTGGAGTTGGAGTGGTAGGGATGATCGCTATGGGTCTGACGAGAAATGTGCTGGCGATCGCCTTTGGTGCTCTCGGCTCCGTTTGTGTCGTGTCTTCGGACGCTTCCGCACAAGGCTATCCCAATCGTCCAATCAAGTTGATCGTGCCGCTGGCTGTTGGCGGCCCCGCTGATGCGGCTGCTCGCGTTTTCGCAACCGCGCTCACCGACGCCGTTGGACAGAACGTCATCGTCGAAAATCGCGCCGGCGCATCTGGCGTCGTCGGCACAGAAGCTGTCGTCAAATCGCCGGCCGATGGCTACACGCTGCTATTCGGGTCGAGCAGCGTCTTCGCCGTCAATCCGGCTGTGATGAAGAATTTGCGCTTCGACGTCCGCAAGGACCTCAAGCTGATCGGCCTCGTCACCCAGACCGAGCACGTGCTCGCGGTACGCCCGGGTATCGGCGCAAACACACTTGCAGATCTCGTCAAAATTGCAAAAGCGCAGCCGGGAAAGCTCAGCTACGCATCATCGGGCGCGGGGGGCATCTCGCATCTCGCCAGCGAGCTTTTCAATCTCGAAACCGGCACCAAGATCCTGCACATCCCGTTTCGGGGTGGCGGCCCCGCGCTCATAGGCGTTCTCTCGGGCGATGCCGACATGTGCATCAACGACATCGGCATCACCGCGCCGCATGTCCGTTCCGGCAAGCTGACCGGGCTCGCCATCGCAAGTCAGCAACGCTCGGCGATGTTGCCGGATTTGCCGACATTCACCGAGCTGGGTTATCCCGGCATTCAATCGCGCTCCTGGTACGGTCTGGCTGCGCCGGCCGGAACACCAGCAGACGCCGTCCAGAAACTTGAAGCGAAAACGACCGAAATCGCAGCGGCGACAAGCTTTCATGCCTCGCTGAACAAGGCCGGCTTGCAACCGCTGATGATGACCCCGGCCGAGACGGCTGTGTTCATCGAAGGCGACCTCAACAAGTGGGCCCGCGTCGCCAAGGACGCGGGTGTCGAGGCCGACAAGTAACTGAAAGGCCAATGGCAGGCGCGGGATCACGCTCTCACAGTTTGAGCAAGCGGGCGGAGTTGCCGTGCAGGATCATGTCGCGCTCGGCAATGCTGAGTTCGGTCAACTGCTCGACGGTGGTGACGAGATCGGGCAGCGCCATGTCCGCCGGGAAATCGGTACCGCCGACGATCCGGTCGACGCCAACCTGACGCACCAGGTTCATCAAGGTCTGGGTATCGTGGGCGATGGTGTCGTAGTGGAACCGGCGCGCGTAAGCCGACGGCGGCTGCTTCAGGTCCTTGGTCTCTGGGCGGACCGCCGCGCCATGCGTCATGCGGCCGAGCAGCGAAGGGAAGGGGCCTCCGGCGTGCGCCAGAACGATGTCGAGCTTGGGAAAGGCATCGAGCACGCCGCCGAACATCAATCGTGCCGCCGCGATGCCCGTCTCAAAGGGATTACCGAGGAAGTTGCGCAGATGGAATCCGCGCAGACGGTCCGCACCTACCGTATTCAAGGGATGCAAGAAGATCGGCAGTGCGTTGGCCTCGCACCGCTGATAGACCGGCCAGAACTCCTTCTCGTCGAG
>CANJPN010000024.1 GCA_947475855.1 Bradyrhizobiaceae bacterium | reverse complement strand
GGCGCCGAGCCTGTCGTCGTAGACGTGTTCGATCCAGAAGCGCTTTCAAAAGCTGTCACGAACGCAAAACCGAAGATCGTGATTCATCAATTGACCGACCTGCAGCCGTCGCCTAGTGCAGCTAACCTCGACGCTTCGCGCGAGCGCAATGCCCGGCTGCGTGAAGTCGGTACCTGCAATCTCGTAGCCGCTGCCGTCGCGGCCGGCGCCTCCCGCTTCATTGCGCAGAGCATATCGTTCGCCTACGCTCCCGGCCCCACCCCCTACGACGAAAGCGCCCCGCTCAACACCGGAGCCCCGGGTTCGGCCGGCGTCACTGCGCGCGGCGTTGCCAGCCTCGAACGCCAAGTGCTCTGCGCACCCTTCGAAGGCCTCGTGCTCCGCTACGGCCGCCTGTACGGCCCAGACACCGGCACCGACACAGCCCCAGCGAACGGCCCGCTTCACGTTTCAGCCGCAGCCCACGCCGCCGCGATCGCCTGCACCCGTGGCGAGCCCGGCATCTACAATGTCGCCGAGGACGACGGATGGGTGAACGTCAACAAAGCCACTGGATTGCTGGGCTGGCGGCCATGATCTGACAACCGCAAGTACCCCAGCTACCCCTTCAAATCCGGCGCAGTCGCCTCAGCCTTCAGCATCGCGATCGCTTCGTCGAGCGGCATCACCTTGCTCTCCTGGCTGCCGAGCCGCCGGATCGACACCGTACGCTCCTCGGCCTCGCGCTTGCCAGCCACCAGCATGACCGGGATCTTCGCGAGGGAGTGCTCGCGCACCTTGTAGTTGATCTTCTCGTTGCGCAGATCCGTCTCGGCCTTGATGCCGGCCTTGCGCAGCGAGGCCACCACCTCGTGCGCGTAAGCATCCGCGTCCGACACGATCGTCGCCACCACGACCGGCACAGGTGCGAGCCACAGCGGCAGATGGCCCGCACAGTTTTCGATCAGGATGCCCGTGAACCGCTCCAGCGAGCCGAACATGGCGCGGTGGATCATCACCGGCGTCTTCTTCTCACTGTGATCGTCGATATAGAACGCGCCGAACCGTGACGGCAGGTTGAAATCGACCTGCGTCGTGCCGCACTGCCACGTCCGTCCGATCGCATCGCGCAGATGATACTCGAACTTCGGCCCGTAGAACGCGCCATCGCCTTCCGCGATCGACGTCTTGATCCCCGGATGATCCTGCGACATGCGGTCGAGCACGCCCTTCATGGCGGCTTCCGCCTTGTCCCACAGGTCATCCGAGCCGACGCGCTTCTCAGGCCTCGTCGCGAGCTTGATGTGGACGTCCTTGAAGCCGAAGTGATCGTAGATCGACAGCATGAACCGGTTGATCTCGAGGCACTGCTCCGCGATCTGATCCTCCGAACAGAAGATGTGCGCGTCGTCCTGCGTGAACGCGCGCACCCGCATCAGCCCGTGCAGCGCGCCCGACGGCTCGTAGCGATGCACGATGCCGAACTCGGCGATCTTGAGCGGCAGCTCGCGATAGGAACGCAGACCGTGCTTGAAGATCTGCACGTGGCCCGGGCAGTTCATCGGCTTCAACGCGAAGACGCGCTCGTCCTCCGTCTCCGTCGTGAACATATGCTCATGGTACGTCTGCCAGTGGCCCGACGTCTCCCAGAGCGTACGGTCGAGAAGCTGCGGCGAGTTCACCTCGACATAGCCCTCCATGTCGCAGCGCCGCCGCATGTAGGAAACGAGCTTCTGGAACAGCGCCCAGCCCTTCGGATGCCAGAACACCGTACCTGGCGCATCGTCCTGGAAATGGAACAGGTCCATCTCACGGCCGAGCTTGCGGTGGTCGCGCTTCTCAGCCTCCTCGAGCTGGGTGAGGTATCCCTTGAGATCCTCCTCGGTGGCAAATGCCGTGCCGTAAATCCGCTGCAACTGCGGGCCTTCGGAATTTCCGCGCCAGTAGCTTCCGGAAAACCGCTGCAGCTTGAAGGCCTTGCCGATCGCCCCCGTCGACGTCATGTGCGGGCCCCGGCAGAGGTCGAGCCACTCGCCCTGCTTGTAGATCTTGACGTCTTCGCCGGCCGGAATGGCATCGACCAGCTCGACCTTGAACAGCTCGCCCTTCGAGCGGAAGAAATCCTTCGCCTTGTCCCGGCTCCACACTTCTTTCGTGAACGCCGCGTTCTTGGCGATGATCTCCTGCATCTTCTTCTCGATGCGCGGCAGATCCTCCGGCACGAACGGCTCGGCCTTGGCGAAATCGTAGAACCAGCCGTTCTCGATGACAGGGCCAATCGTCACCTGTGTTCCCGGAAACAACGCCTGAACGGCCTCCGCCATCACGTGCGCGCAATCGTGCCGGATCAGTTCCAGCGCTTCAGCGTCCGTTCGGGAGACGAATTTGACCCGGGCGTCTTTGTTGATGGGCTCGGCCACATCGGACAATACGCCATCCAGAACCATGGCCACCGTGCGCTTGGCCAGCGATGGTGCGATCGACTTGGCAACGTCGAGCCCCGTCGTGCCAACCGCAACCTGACGTTGCGCGCCATCGGGGAACGTCAGCGTAACAGATGTCATGTCAGTACCTCCTTCTCTCACTCGCTGCCAACCAACGCAGGTAAGATCGCCCGCCTTTTGATACTCGCCGCACACCCCGTCAAGCCTAACCGAACGCCGCGGCTGAAGCCCTTAACGCTTTCCGCCGCTGAATGGCCCGTGTTCAGTCAAATTTGTGCCATCACTTGTAGCGGAGTATGAGTGTGCCGCTGGGGAGCGGTGACGCCAGATTTCGCAAAAGACTACCGCGGCTGGACTGCTGTGGCGGCGCCTGGCACATGAAAACGTAGGTTCGGCTCGACACTAAGTCAGGCTCCGTTTACCAAAAGTTTGCATGTTGTATGCAAATGAACCTGCAGGCCCCTGCGCGGTGATTATTCGTAACCGGCTCTTGGCCGGCGTTGTACTTGAGGAGCGACCATGGTCACGCGTCTTGCGGCAGCACTCTCCTTCTCTGCCATGATGGGCTTCCTGTCCCACGCAGCGGCGGCACAGACCGTTAGCCCCAAGGATTTGAACAAGGAGCGCGGCACGGTTGTCGCCCAGCGCCCGCCCGCGACGCCCCAGAAGGCGATTTCGGCCGCGGCCGTAGGCGAATCCCAGGTCATCGAGCGCATCGAGCGGGCCAATGCCTGGACGATCGGCATGGCGGCCGGCCTTCCCGAAGGCACGTTCCTGCCTATGGCAGCCGAGATTGCACGCAACCTGAACCAGGGCACGGACCTGCGCATCCTGCCAATGGTGACGCCGGGCGCCACCGATAACGTCCGCGACCTGCTTTATCTTCGCGGCGTCGACATCGCGATCACCGCCACCGATGTGTTCGAGCACTTCCGTACCGTCGAGAAGATCAGCAACATCGAGCGCCGCGTGAACTTCGTCACCGGCCTCTACGTCTCCGAAATCCATCTCGTGGTTCGCCCTGAGATCAAGACGATCCAGGATCTGGCGGGCAAAAAGGTCAGCTTCCACCTCGCCGGGTCCGGCTCGACGACGTCGGCGCCAATCGTATTCCAGAAGCTCGGTGTGAAAGTCGAACCTGTCTTCATCTCCAACGCCATCGCGCTCGAGAAGATGAAGACGGGCGAGATCGCCGCCATCTTTCATAACGGCGGCAAGCCCAACGGCCTGATCAAGGGCTTCAAGAATGACGCCAATTTCCGGCTGATGGAAATTCCGTTCGACAAGTTCGACGAGTATTACGTGCCATCGGTGATGACCAGCGACGATTATCCGAATTTCATCAAGAAGGGCGAGAAAATCGAGACGATCGGCGTGCCGGCCGTTCTCGCAGTCTACAACTGGCCGCGCACGTCCGACCGTTTCCGCCGCGTATCCCGCTTCATCGACGCCATGTTCGACCGTTTCGACAACTTCAAGGGCCCCGGCTACAGCCCGCTGTGGAAGGACATCAACCTCGCAGCCCAGGTCCCGGGATGGTCCAGGTATTGGGTCGCAGAGGAAAATTTGAAGGCGATCCAGGCGAAGACCGCAGCCGCGCCTGAAGCATCCGTCGACGTCCAGCTCGCACGCCAACAGGCAGCCCGTGCTGCCCCTGGCGACTCCGCCACCCAGGAGAAGCTTTTCCAACAATTTCTGGAATGGTCCAAGGGCCAGACAAAGCGCTGACCATTCGAACAACCACAGTTAGAACTTGGTTGGCGGGGGCCGACGGAAAGAGGAGGGCTGGGATGGCATTCAAAGGTCAAGCACGCGGGAGCACGCTGCTCGCGTTGGCGTTGGGCCTCCTGCCACAGGCGCAGTTGGCGCCGGCGGCGAACGCCCAAACTCCCGCTTCTCAAGGTCCGGCAACCCAAAGCCCCGCAAACGAGACACCGGCCGCCAAGCCCGTCATCCGTGTGGCTCCCGTGATCCTCGCAGAACCCGAGGTCGAGACCTCGGTCAATATCCAGGTCGGCCCCGATGGCGCGGTCCCACGCCAGACTTTCCTGCGTTTTCGGGGGCTTCCGCTCGCCGCGAAACTTTCCGACGGACACGTCGTATCACCCGGCGTTTGGGCTGTACCGCTCGCCGCCCTGCCGACGCTGCGTCTTCTCGCCCCGCTTTCGAGTTCCGGCCGTACCGAAATCCAGTTGTCCCTCGTCGGCGTCGACGGCGGCGTTTTGGCCGAAACCAAATCATCGTTGGTCGTGGCTCCCGCTTGGCTGCTCGGTTCCAGCGGCCAACGTCAAGATGTCACCCGCGCCGTGCCTCAAAGCCGGCCGGACATCGCCGCGGCCGCTGCCCCTCAGACGACACCATCGGCAACCGCAGCACCCATCGTAGAAGCCCGCACGATCCCTGCTGTCGCCAAACAGCCCCGTGTTGCCGCCGCTCCACCACAACCGGCCACGCCTCAAGTGACGACGCCAGTACCAGCGGCCGCCCCCGTCGCCCCCACCCCCCAGCCGGCGTCCCGGCCTGACACGCAAGCGCCGGTGATCGCCGCGCTCCCTCCCGCTCCACCGCCGCCTGCTGCCCAAGCCGTGCCGGTCGCCCCGCCTGACGCCGTTGCACCGCCCCCGAAACAAGCACCTCAGCTCACCGCCGCCGATCGCGAGCGCGCCGAATCCATGGTTCAGCGCGGCGATACCTTCTGGCGCCAAGGCAATTTTGCCGCCGCACGCCAGTTCTTCCGTCGCGCTGCAGACATGGGGTTGGCCGCAGGCGCACTCCGCATGGGCGCCACATTCGATCCCGTCGAAATCGCGAGCATCGCCGTCGTCGGCCTCAATCCAGACCCGAAGGAAGCCTCGATCTGGTACGAGCGCGCACGCGAACTCGGCGCCCCCGAAGCAAGCGCCCGCCTTTCCCGCATGCAGCCTCGCTGAGGGAAGCGCACCCCGAGATTGTTATGCCGTACCCCGTGGCAGCGGCACGGCTACCCGCCAACCTGCAACTGCAACGTCTGGTCACCACGCCGGATGGCCATCATCCAAACCCGTTGCGGCTCCGCCAGAACGCGATCGAGATCGTTCACGTTCTCGATCGGCTGGCGTACGACTTGCTGTACGATATCGCCCTGCCGGAAGCCCAGCCGGGCCGCCGTCGAACCGGTCCTGACGGACACGATCACGACCCCCGTCTCCGCGTCGATCCCCATCTGATCGGCCACCGAAGGCACGAGATTGCTCACCCGCGCGCCGTCGAGCGGATGCCGCCCTGACAGATTGCGCACATCGTCTTTGCCCGGCGGCGGTGGCACCGTTATCGCAACCGGCAGTGTCAACTGTTTCCCCCCGCGCAGCACGCGCAATTCCGCGCGATTACCGATCCCGCGCGTCGTCAGCCGGTAGAGCGCCGAGCGTGGGTCCGCGACCTCGAAGCCGTCGACACCGATGATCACATCACCAGCCTTGAGCCCGGCATCTGCCGCCGGCCCCGCCGTGTAAACCCGCGTGATGAACGCGCCCGCCACCCTCGTCAGCTTGAATTGTTCCGCGATCTCGCGCGTCACCGGCTCGAGCCTCGCGCCCAGCCAAGGTCGCTCAACCTTGCGTCCGCTCATCGCGCTGTCGACGTAGAGCTTCACCAGATTGGACGGAATGGCGAAGCCGATGCCGACCGATCCCCCTGACCGCGAAAAGATCGCCGTATTGATGCCGACCAGCTTGCCCGACATGTCGACCAGCGCGCCGCCGGAGTTGCCCGGATTGATCGCAGCGTCCGTTTGCAGAAACACCTGCGCATCCGAGCTTGCCACTTCCGTGCGCGCCAGTGCGGAGATGATCCCGCTCGTCACGGTCTGGCCGACCCCGAACGGGTTTCCGACGGCAAGCACCATGTCGCCTACCTCGGCACGGTCGCTATCCTCGAACTCGACGAACGGAAACTTCGCGCCGTCGCCCGAGATCCGCAGCACGGCAATATCTGATTTCTCATCTGAAATCATCACCTTGGCGTCGAATTCGCGCCGATCCGCCAACACGATGCGCACTTCGGCCGCCTCACTGCCTTTCACGACGTGCGCGTTGGTCACCATGATTCCATCCGCGTTCACGATCACGCCCGAGCCGAGCGAATTCTGAATCCGCTCCTGCGGCATGCCGAACATCTCGCCGAACAGCCTGCCGAACACCGGATCGTTGGCGAACGGCGAGTTCTGGGTTTGCACGCGGCTGCGCACGTAGACGTTCACGACGCCTGGCACGACACGCTTCACGATCGGAGCGAACGAATATTGCGCCACGGCACGCGACGGCGGCGGCTCGCGTTGCGCCGCAGCCGGCGGCAAAAGCACGGTGACACCCGATCCGATCAGTGGCGCAGCCATCGACGCCAGGAACAAGCCCAGCCCCAAACTTCGCGTGGTGATGAAGCCTTTCGACATGGCAGTTCCTTCTCGAATCCCGCCTTGCACTTCGCAGGCGACATAGCCCACCCAGCGCACGACTTATAATATCACTGCGCTGCCCGTTGAAGGCTCAAAGCCGAGCCTGCGATCGACGCGCAATCCGCGACATTGCGAGGGCCTCACATCTCCACGCGCCCCCTCGGTTCAAGGACCTCTACGGATACGGAAGCGACACACGGTAAGTCTCAGTAAGTCTCAAGCGTTGCCGCGCAGTTCTCGCCACAACCCAAGCTTTTCCTGCGCCACACGGTCCGAGAAGCTGAACAGCACGCACTCATCTTCGCCGACGATCCGGTGCGGCACCCAGCACGGTACGGCCAGGATATCGCGCGGTTTGAACGCGATGCTGCGTTCCTCGCCCGCCTCCCCGACGATGAGCCGGCCGCACCCTTCGACGGGTGAAAACACAATGTTCTCCGTTGTGCGATAGGTCTTTGTCTCGAAGCCCTTCGGCAGCAACTGGAGGAACGTCGATATCGTCGGCATCGCGCTGCCCCCCGTCGTCGGGTCTATGTAGGTCAGCTTGAGCGCGCAAAAAGGGTCCCACTCCTGCGCAGCCCTGAGCTTTTCCAGAGCCGCCCGTGAACGCTCATAAGGGTAGGAAAAAATCGGAGATTCGAGCCGCGTCCAGCGCTCGTTGACCGGTCTCATGTTAGCCCCGAAGCGGGCCTGACTGTCACCCACCGGGCGGCTCAAAGGTGCGCGATCGGCCGGATAATGGTCGAAGAACATCGCCCCGAACGTCGCGACCATCGGTATATCCAGGCCGTCGAGCCAGAAGTACGCCCCCTCTCCGTCGTGGCCATGGTCGTGCCAGGCGTCGGACGGCGTTATGATGAAATCCCCCGGCCGCATGATCGACTTCTCTCCCGCGACGGCCGTCCAGGCATCCCCCTTGCCCTCCAGAATGAACCGCAAGGCGGCCGGCGAATGCTTGTGGGCAGGTGCACACTCGCCTGGCAGGATCATCTGAACGCCAGCGTAGAGCGACTCCAGTATCCGGTGCGAACCGCCAAGCCCGGGATTCTCCAGCGTAAGCACCCGCCGGTTGGCCTCCTGCGCCGTGATCAGCCCGCCCGCTTCGATCAGTGCTGGACGGATGACATTGTCGAAATCCCACAGGTGAGGCCGCGAACGAACCTGATCCTGCGGCCTGGGCGGAACCAGACGTGTGGTCCACAACGGCGACGTATCGAAACCCGCGACCTTTTTATAGAATGCCTCGCGCTGAACCGTGTTGTCAGCCATCCCAGTACTCCCCCCAGCTTACCTTGGTGCTGCCGCGAACCGGCATCCAGAGCACCAGTTCGACACCCCAGTGTAGGCACACCAGGACCGCCCCGCAAACCCACCCGTGACGGGCTGGGATACCCGTCCGAAAGCCCGAAAAATTTACAAATTTCTTGCTTTTAGCGCTTGCCAAGCCCATACACTGCCGACGTGCACCCTCTAAATCAGAGTGCTCGCACTCACAGCTTGGTCACGGCTCACACGCAAAGCGCTTGTCTGTCTTTCCCAAATTCTGAGTTCACCGATGTCGCTGGCGCGGCATCAGACTGGAACATGTGTTGGAAAAGGAACCGACATGCGCATTAACGGCACCGTAAAATTCTTTAATTTTACCAAAGGCTTTGGATTTATCACCCCGGATACGGGCGGCCAGGACGTTTTCGTTCACGCCACGGCTCTGGAGTTCGCTGGCATTTCCAACCTTGCAGAAGGCGATAAAGTCAGCTTCGTGCTCGAGGACGACAAGAAAGGCCGCGGCAAGAAGGCCGCGCAGATCGAGCGCCACTAGACGACTTTTATCGCGGGCGGGGTTTCTGGTATTTGCCGCTCCCCGTCCGTCGATAGATACTCAGCGTGCGAATTCCGAAACTGCGAATGCCGGAATTAAATGCCGCATGCGAATGAAGCATCAGGAGCATTGGCCCGGAGGTTCTTTTGGTCGGCCATAAGTTCAAAGTAGGCGAGACGGTGGTATTCATGCCCAGCCGTTGGTCCATGCGGGCGCGTTCAGGCGCGTGCCAGGTTATTCGGCTGCTTCCCGCCGACTCCGGCGAGAACCTCTATCGCGTAAAATGCGCAAGTGAGCCGTTCGAGCGGATGGCAAGGGAAAGCGAGCTCACGCAAACCCCCACCGGGTGAAGAGGCCGAGTGAATACGGCTGGCGCTGTCAGTTCTGGCCACAGAACGTGAACCAAGCACCGCCTGGCTGAAGCCGAACCTGGCTCGAATTCGGCTGGAGCATGCGGACGGGACGAACGAACGTCTTGGCGGCGCCATCGTTCGGCACAGTGAGGCTCGGCCTGGACGATTCACCCTTACCCGCCAGAAAAATCCAGAAATCAGCGCAAATCCGCTGGTGAAATTGGCGTGAATTGGCTACGCCGTTGGTCAGACACTGCCCCCTCCCCATTGGGCTTGGCGGCGGCCACAGCACGACGAGTAGCCTCGAGTGCCCGGCAGGGCCTCGGCAAAGCGGGAAAAATCCCGCAGAAACAAGGATAAGACGCATGGCGAAGGAAGAGCTTCTGGAATTCGAAGGCCAAGTCGAGGAAGCGCTGCCCGATGGTCGGTTTCGGGTGAAGCTCGACAATGGTCATGAGATCGTCGCCTACACGTCCGGCCGCATGAAGCGCAACCGCATCCGCGCGATCGCGGGCGACCGCGTCCGGGTCGAGATGTCACCCTACGATCTCGGCAAGGGCCGCATGATCTTCCGGAATAACGCGAGCGCCGGCCCACGTCCTGCAGGTGGCGGACAGCAAAGCCGCCCCCGCCGTTTCGGCGGCCGCTGACACTTCAAGGCCCGGCAGACGAACCGGGCTTGTAGCCCTCTCATCGGTTCGCCGCATCAGCGGCGGCCGAATCGCACCTTCTCGCTGCGCCTGGCCGGCGTCGGCTCGTCGTCGACGACACGCGCAGCGTATCGCGCACGATCCGACGTCTTCCGGTCGCGAAGCGTCGACGCTGATTTGGACCCCCGCTGCCACGCCATAATCAGGCTTCCCGCCACAAATGCGAAGACGCCCGCGCCAAGCGCGTAAAACAGCATATTTTCCGACATTGGATCATGGTCCGGCCAACCCCGAGCAGACGCTGGGAAAAATGACGCGCCGTTGGCAGTCGCGGGCCACTGGCTCCACCATGCAGCCCAGAAGTTAACAAGGTAGGGCTGAATATCGATAGAATTGTAGCGATTGAGAAACTAGTCGTTCACCCCAGAAGCTGTGTGCAGCGCCGTTAGTCACGCCCGCGTGACGGCTCGACCGAGCGCTCCACTTGCAAGTTGCGCCGGGAATTGCAATGTCTGCGGCTATGAAAACCGAACAGTCAGTCCGGAGCGGCCACGACGCCTCAGCGACCGATCAGGCGCTGGCATTGTATGTCAACGGCGAGCCGCGCCAGACGCGCTCGCTGACGCTCGCTGGTCTCATCGAAGAAGCAGGCTACTCTGCCGCCAAGGTAGCGACCGCCATAAACGGCGACTTCGTCCCCGCGCGCGCGCGTTCGACAACCGAATTGAGGTCCGGCGACCGGATCGAGATCGTCGCGCCGCGCCAAGGCGGCTAGAAGGCGGCCAGAAGGCGGATAGACTGACATCTGGCATTGAGTGCAGTTCATCGCGCGCGATACGTGAAGGCAGATCCATGCTCGACAAGGTCGAAAAGAAACCGCGGCCGTTCTCACCTTATGGCGTCGAGCTCTCCTCGCGCTTGTTGCTCGGCACCGCCCAGTATCCCTCCCCACAGGTTCTCGCTGACGCCGTTAAGTCGTCCGGTGCCGGCATCGTCACGGTCTCGCTGCGCCGGGAGCAAGCCCGCGGCAAGGCCGGCGAACGCTTCATGGAGTTGATCCAGCAGATGGGCGCTCGGGTGCTCCCGAATACCGCCGGATGCCGCACCCCGAAGGAAGCGATCACGACCGCCCAAATGGCGCGTGAGCTTTTCGATACCAACTGGATCAAGCTTGAAGTGATCGCCAACGACGACACACTGCAGCCGGACCTGTTCGGCCTCGTCGAAGCAGCCGGGGTACTGGCCCGCGACGGCTTTCAAGTCTTCCCCTACACGACCGAGGATCTCGGAGCCGCCGAGCGACTGCTCACTGCGGGCTGCGAAATTCTGATGCCGTGGGGCGCACCGATCGGCACCGGCCGCGGCCTCGCCAACCCCTACGCGCTGCGCACCATGCGAAACTACTTCCCCGACGTGCCCCTCGTGGTCGATGCCGGCATCGGCGCGCCCTCCCATGCCGCCCAGGCGATGGAGATCGGCTATGATGCATGCCTGCTCAACACTGCCGTCGCCAAGGCAGCCGATCCCGTACGCATGGCAGCCGCGTTCGCCGCGGCGATCGATGCAGGCCGCACAGCCTATGAAGCCGGCCTGATGGAAATGCGCGACATGGCGAGCCCCTCGACGCCCGTTGCCGGCACGCCGTTCTTCGACTTGCGTCGCTCCTGAAGCCTGTGCTCCCCAACATCGAGCAGCCCCCTATGCAGACTGCCCCGCGAATTGCTCGCTTCTATCCGATCGTTCCCGATCTCGCCTGGCTCGAACGCTTGGTGCCGCTCGGGGTCGAGACGATCCAGCTCCGCCTGAAGGATGCTTCCGCCGCCGAGGTGCGACGCCAGATCGCCGCAAGCATCGAGATCTGCCGGCAGCATCGTTGCCTCTTCATCGTCAACGACTATTGGAAAGAGGCGATCGATCTGGGCGCTGAATACCTCCATCTCGGCCAGGAGGATCTCGCCGTCGCCGATGTCAAGGCGATCAAGGCTGCGGGAATGCGGCTGGGCATCTCGACCCACGACCACGCGGAACTCGACATCGCACTGGCTGTGAAACCCGACTACATAGCGCTCGGCCCTGTCTACGAGACCAAGCTGAAAGCCATGAAATGGGGGCCCCAAGGCCTCGACAAGGTCCGAGACTGGAAGAACCGCATCGGGGCGGTGCCCCTGATAGCCATCGGCGGCATCACACCGGAGCGCGCGCCCGGCGTCATCGAAGCCGGTGCCGACAGTGTTGCCGTCATCACCGACTTCTTCACTCATGCCGAACCCGAAACGCGTATCCGCCAATGGCTGGCATGGGCGCGAACCACCTGACATTCTCGATTGTTGATGAAGCCGCGCGTTGCGGGGAGACCTCATGGCCTACCGCTTCAAACTGAATGAAAGCGCCGACAAAGCTTTGCTGCGAACCGGCTCCGAACAGTTGCAACGCGCCCTCGCTAGCCTCCGCAACTCCAACGCACGGGAAGGCATCCACGGCACTCGCAAGTGCATCAAGCGGCTGCGCGCACTCCTGAGGCTTGCCCGCGCCGGCCTAGACAAGGCTGCCTACCAGAACCTGAACACGACCTTGCGCGATGCCGGCCGCACCCTGTCCGCCACGCGCGACCGCGATGTCCTTCTCGCCACCACCGCGGAACTCTCCGCAGCAGAGCCACACCTGCGCGCCGCACTGCAACGGACCTCCGCAAACATCGTTCCGCCAAGTGGAGTGGCCAATCTGAAACAAGATGCGGCTGTCATCCGGAAAGCCCGCGATCTCTTGCAAACCGCGCAAACAGATTGGCAGGCCCTCGAACTCTCCGACGACACCTTTGCAACATTCGCCTATGGCCTCGAGCGCGGCCTGCGCGACATTGGCCAGGCATACGCAGAGACCGAAGGCGGCGACGAAGAAGCTTTCCACGACCTCCGCAAAACCGTGCAACGTCATTGGCGGCACATGCGGCTGGTCGAAGCCGGCTGGCCCGCATACTTCAGAGCACGCGCAGAAGAGGCCAAGGAAATCTCGGATCTGCTCGGCAAGGCACAGGATCTGACCCTGCTGCTCCGTCATCTTCGCATCGAGTTGCCCGTGTCCATCTCTGGCGAAGCCCTCACCGAATTGATCAGAACCGTGGAGCAGCGCCGGACAACATTTCAGGACATTGCGCGCTCGCACACGAGCAGGCTCATCGCCGAAAGTCCTCGCGCACACGCACGCCGGGCCGCCGAATACTGGACGGCATCCCAGATGCTCCGGCAAGAACAACTCCCGCATCCAGCCGAGACGCCCCCCGTAAAAGCCCCCGCAGAGATCAGACCGATCGCTATCCACCCCGCGCCGCGCAAGCGTTCGGCCCGCACCAAACCGGCTGCTGGCAAGCGTGCGGTCAAGGCATCCAGGACCACACGGAAGCCAGCCTGATCGCCGCGCCCCAGCGGCTGGTCCGCACGACCTGCGCTTGCGTAGACAGTCACAAGAACCGCACACTCGATTGGAGCACTATTCGATGCAGGACTTAGCCGGCAATCTGGCGCAGCCGTCTCACCTGCCCTCGGGTCACCCTGAAATCGCGTTCGGCAAAGTTGGCGTGCTCATCGTCAATCTCGGCACACCCGACGGCACGACCTACTGGCCGATGCGCCGCTACCTCGCCGAATTCCTCACTGACCGCCGCGTCATCGAGTGGTCGCCGCTCTACTGGTATCCGATCCTCTATGGCATCGTTCTGAACAAGCGGCCTCAGCGCGTCGGCAAGGCCTATGAAGCGATCTGGAACAAGGCGCGCGACGAGAGCTTCTTGCGCACGCACACGCGCAGCCAGGCCGAAAAGCTGGCGTCGTCCCTGGCAAGCCTGTCGCCGCGCATCGTCGTAGACTGGGCCATGCGCTACGGCCAACCCTCGATCGAAAGCCGCATCAGGAAACTGCAAGCCGCGGGCTGCGAGCGCATCTTGATGATCCCGCTCTATCCGCAGTACGCCGCATCGACCACCGCCACGGTCAACGACAAGGCATTCGATGCGCTGAAGGCGATGCGCTGGCAACCAGCGCTTCGTATCGCACCACCTTGGCATGACGACCCGGCTTATATCGAGGCACTCGCGAATTCCGTGCGAAGCCGCCTCGCAGAACTGCCATGGGAACCTGAAGTGATCCTCGCCTCGTTCCATGGCATTCCCAAAAGCTATTTCGAGCAAGGCGACCCCTACTTTTGCCACTGCCACAAAACCGCGCGGCTATTGCGGATCGCGCTCGGCCGCAACGACAAGAGTTTCCAACTTACATTTCAGTCCCGCTTCGGGCCGGCCGAGTGGCTGCAGCCCTACACCGACAAAACGGTAGAGGAACTCGCCAAGAGCGGCGTCAAGCGCATCGCCGTCATCAATCCCGGTTTCGTCTCGGATTGCCTGGAAACCCTCGAGGAGATCGCCGTCATGGCGCGCGACTCGTTCCTCGAAGCGGGCGGAACCGATTTCGCACACATTCCCTGCCTCAATGACACGCCTGATGGCATGGCCGTCATCGAGAACGTCGCACGCCGCGAGCTGATGGGGTGGGTGTAGGCAGTATTCGTCGCATCCGAGAACCACGTCCCACCATTTGTTAACCTAATCGAAAAGCCCCACGTGGAATTCTCCCCGCTCTACTCGGCGCGAGGGCCCACATGAGCGAAGCGAGCATACCGGCGGTACGCCCCCCCGACGCAACCGGCCATTGGACCGGCCTTTTGCGCCGCTCCCAGTGGCTATCGCCAGCCCTGGCAATTCTGCTTGTCGCGCTCGTGCGCAGCTTCAGCCCGACCGGTGTTGACCAATCGGTGCTCATGACCTGGACCGAGCGGCTCTTCGACGGCGGACGCCCCTATGTCGACTTCGTCGAGATCAACCCACCCGGATCGATCATGTTGTACGTTCCCGCCGTACTCCTCGGCCGGGCCTCGGGGCTCTCATCCGAGGTGATCGTCGTCGTTCTCATGTGTGGTCTGATCGCGCTTTCACTGTACCTCAGCGGGCTGATCCTGAGAGACGCCAGAACGCTCGACGCGCACGACCGGCCAACGCTGCTCGCCGTTACGGTCCTGATCCTCGGCGCAATGCCCGCTGTTGCATTCGCTCAACGCGAACACGTCGGCATCGTCGCCTTGCTGCCGTTGCTTTCCATCGCCGCAGCGGCGATCGCTAATTCCAGACCAGCCTTTTGGTTGCGCGGCTTGGCGGGCTTGCTGGCCGGTCTTGCGATGGTCGCAAAACCTCACTTCGCCCTGCTGATCGCCGGCATCATGATTCACACCGCGCTCGCGACACGACGCCTTCGCCCCATGATCGAGGTCCAGTGGATCACAGCCGCCGCTGTCGTCGCCGCTTACTTCGCCTACACCTACTGGGCCTATCCGGAATTCTATTCGACCGCGCTTCCCCGGATTGCCGACGTCTACCTCGGCTGGCGTCTGGGCATGGACCGCATGGCGATAAATCCGGTTCTGCCGATAGTTGCAATCTCAGCGATACTTCTCCGGCGCGTACACGCCGTCAGACCGCTCTCGCAAGCTACGCTGTTGCTGGCGACGACGTGCCTGCTGGCTGTCGCCGTCTTCTTCATCCAGGGGCGCGGTTGGCCCTATCATGCGCTGCCTGCACTGACTGCGGCAGCCCTTGGCCTGGGATTCGAGGCGACTCGAAGGAAATCCGAATTACCCATGCCGTTGCAAAGCAACATGTTGATGGCGACCGCTGCGATTACCCTCGTCGCCTATGCCTGGTGCTTCAAGGACCACGACCGCAATCTCGACGAGATCTCGAGCCTCGTCACGCAAACCCATGCACGACCGGGCATCATTGCGATTGCGGAAGATATCTCGGTTGGCCATCCCCTGGTCCGTCGAGTCGAGGGACGGTGGGCTCACCGCTTCACGCACCTGTGGACCGCAGGTGGAGTCATCCGGCAACTCAACGCCAACACACCGCCGTCCGCGGAGCGGAGCGCGCGCCTGC
Source organism: Bradyrhizobiaceae bacterium (assembly GCA_947475855.1). Classification (GTDB taxonomy): domain Bacteria; phylum Pseudomonadota; class Alphaproteobacteria; order Rhizobiales; family Hyphomicrobiaceae; genus CAMDPA01. The sequence goes on along the minus strand of CANJPN010000024.1, from coordinate 6,143 downwards.
TCGCTCATCTGGCGACTGAGATCGATGAACTCGCCCAGTCGATGCACCGCGAACGCCCCGACATCATTCTCGCCCAAACGGGATTTTCTGAACGGCGCGAATTCAACTGGCTCGAATGGGCACAAAACCAGCCCCAACTCGCCCGCGAGCTTGAAAACTACGACACCGCCGGCAGGATCGGCGATATCGAAATCCTGAAGCGCAAGAATTAACTGCCGTCTGGTTCACATCGACAGCGCATCACGGCCGCGACAGATTATTTCTGTACCTGACGTCAGACTTTTGCCGGTCAATCGCCACGCCCCTTCAGGATGCCGGTGAACCCGGTCACCATCAGCGACGTCAGCACGATACCGATGATAGCCTCGATGATGCCGAGCACATAGAGGATGCCCCCGATCGTAATGGCGAACGTCGGGTCTTTTCTTGCGGCCTCGCCCCCCGGATGCTGTCCGCTGCCCGCCCACGGCAGTGGCACCTCCGCGATCGGCCCGAAATCGATGTTCGGCCGCCAGTGATCCTCGTAGCCGAAAGACACGAAAGGCACGAACACGTCGAACGAATATGCAAGAGCATGAAACCCCGGATACGTCTGCCGGAAACGCTCGTCGCGATATGCGTCCTTGTTGCGGATGACGAACACGGTTTCGTCGAAGCAGTCGGCCTCCGAGCACAGCCGCTGCGCACCGCCCCAAACACCCGCGAACAAAACAACGACGACCATCATCCACATGACCGTGCGCCAGGGATTGTGCCCGTAGAGCGCGAACCAGTCGAGCAAACGGCTCTGCCACCGCCCACCGAACGTGGTGGCCGCACTTCGCCGCTCGCGCCTGAGCCGCGCGATCTCGATCCGCCTGGCATCGTCGACATATCCCTGCCGCGAAAGCCTGTCGGCAAGCGCAACCCAAGCCTGCGGCTTGAAGTGGCCGGCGCCATCGGCTTCGGCTTGGCCATCGAGCCACGCGATCCGCCGCGCAGAAACGCGATCCGCCGGCTTCAATCTGCCATTGCCATCTGCAATCCCCGAAGGATTGGTGAGATGGTCGTACACGAAACCGTCCAGCACCATGTGGTCGATCTCGCGCCCGTCTTTGGACTTCGCGCGCTTGGCCGGCAGCGGCGTCCAAGCCTCCGCATGATCCTCGAAACTTCCAGCCCGCGCCCGCGACAGATCGACGATCCCGCGAGGCCGTTCCTCCGCCCTCACCGGCATTGAAAGCCGGTTGATCTCGGCATCGACAAGACTGACCGCGGTCTCGTCGCCATGCGTCGCCGCATGCTCCAGTGCCGGAGGGAAAGGCTGGCCGCCACGCGCAATGGCAGCACTGACGATCTGGCTCCCGCGCAGATCGAGCGCACCATGAATGTGCGCCTGATCGAGCACGACGGCGCCGTGCACTTGCGCCCCGCCCGTCAATTCGATGTCACGCCGGAAGGTAGCACCCGACGCAAGGAGAGCTGTCCCCGCCTCGACCTTCAACGTCGTCGCACGCAATCGAAGCTGATTGCCGATTTCGGCCGCGGGGAAACGAACGAGACCGTGCACCGTCGCACGCGACAGGAAACATCCCCCTTGAATTCGCGCGCCGTCGCCGCGTATCGCGATGTCGGTGCCGAACAGCCGCGTCTCAGTCAGCCGCAGTTGTCCTTCTATCCGCGCACCGGGAATGGCGAGCTGGCCGATCAGCTTGGACCGCGGCATCTCCCAGTTGCCACCGACCTGGATCACGTCGGCCCCGATGGCTGTTTCGCCGCCGTCGATCTCCAGACCTTCCGCATGAAACGTGTTGCCGACCTTCGCGCCGTCGAGCAGCAGCGAGCCACGCAGCCGCGCATTATCGAGCACGATGCCGTGGCTGACCTCGAGCCCCCGCGCATCGATCGCCGCGGGAACGCCCGAGACGATGAGCCCTTCGCCGGAAAGCCGCCCTTGTAGCCGCACGTTGAGGAGGGAAAGTGGGCCGGTCAACTCCGTGCCCGTCAACAACAGGTCGCCGCCAAGTCGCGCGCTCTCGAGGTTCAGCGACTGCCCGCCCGCGACAACTTTGAGCCCATCTGCGTAGACGCCAGAACTCAGATGGGATCGCGGGAGCGCGATCGTACCGGAGACCTTCGCACGCCTCACGATCAGTGGTCCGGCTAGGCGAAGTCCCGCGCCGAGCAATGCCAGCGATCCATTGCCGAACTCAGTACCTTCGAGCGAAAACGCTCCGCCGATCGTCGCTCCGCGAACCTGCAGCACACCCTCGAGCCGACCGCCGCCTACAAACAATCCGTTCTCGAATTCTGCCCGGTCCGCCACGATGTTCCCGAGCACCGTACAGGAATGGATGCCAAGCCGGCGGATGCGACCGTCGCGGATCACGATCGCGCCCTTGTCGCCACCGCCCTCGAAGCGCGAATGCCACACGAGGAAGGGCTTTGCCAGTACCGCTCCGTCGAGATCGAGGCAGCCCTGAACAACAGCCTTGCTCACCCGCAGGCCGACCGGCGGCAGCACCCAGCCGGGCCGCGCCTCGAGCAAAAGGTCGCGAACGACGCCAGCCCGCACCGCGCGCCGTTTCAGGTCGGCCTGCTCACCTGCCAAAGCGGCCCTGACGAGTTCAGCCTCCGCTTCGCTGAGGTGATCGGCGGAAGCTGCCTCCGCCTCGGCTATGCCGTCTTCCATGCGCCTACCCCTGCCCCGGCAGCCGAGCTGGCGCGCTGCCGCCGCAATTTCTTGATACGACCCTCGAACCGGCACTTTGGCACATACCTTGGGGCGGCATCATGATCACGCCGATCACTTGCCGCCAACCCGATGCCAAATTACTGATGAACGCGCCGATTCAGTTAAGGAGGACCGTCCACCTGGCATTTGAGCCGGTTCCAGCCGATAGACCACACGAGCCAGAATTACCAACCCAGTGAGCCTCGCCAGATGCCGACGACCGCCAGTTCCGGCCAGTCTCTTTCCGGCCCCGCCTCGCAGCAAACAGGCTTGTCCGCCAAGGGCAACAAGGCCGTCGCGACCGCTTTCGCCCTGACCCAGGAGGGCAACGGCACCCTAGCCGAAGGCACAACGGTAGAGCCGCGCGGCGACGAGCACTTTCTCCCCGTCACCCGTTATGCCCTGGTCGACCGGCTGACGTCCCCCAATACTTGGCCCCCCGGCGTCACCAGCGACGTCCGCCGCTTTTTCCGCTACCTCGAATATTGGCGCCAGCAGCGCCATGCCGCCGCATTGATGCACCTTCAGGAAGCCTACGAAGCCTTCAGTCCAGACAGCGACCTGTTCGTGACGCGCCAGTACACGGCTGCGGAACGTAAGCAGATGCTCGCCGACCTGGTGTCCGGGATAACCACGCTCGTCACCCAGGCGAACTACATCCTAGTCCCCCGCGCTCATGTTGCCGAGGCCATGCTTTCCAAGGAAAGCCATTACGGCCTCGACCTGAAGGTCGACTTCGAGGCGTTCGACGAGCTCATCGTCGCCTATCGCGGCGAATCGGTCACGCGCGCCCAGCGCCGCAAGATCTCGCGCTTCTTCCGTCGCGAGGAGTTTGATGTCCCGATTTACCGCCGCATGATCCTGCTGTTCAAACTCAAGACCCCCGAGCAGCACCTCGAGGACGTCATCCGCACGACGGAGATCAGCCGGAGCGCGGCCGAGAAGCTGGTACGCAAGTCGCGCGACCACATTCCCCCGCAGATCAAGCCCGACAACGTCTACATCAAGATCTTCAAGAACATCCCGAAGTCGGATGTCGAGATGGTGTTCCCGAATACCGAAGTGAAGTTCCGGATGCAGGATAAACTCTGGCTGGGCGTCACCGGCGGCGGCGCGGTCGGCGCCGGCGTGTTCGGCGCGGCCGGCAAGCTCGCGCTCGCCTTCTCCAATCCGATCACGGCCGCGGGCGCCGTCGGTGGCATCGGCCTCGTGCTGTTCCGGCAGATCATGAACGTCATGAACCAGAAGCAACGCTACATGCAGGTACTCGCTCGGAACCTCTACTTCCATTCCATGGCCGACAACCGGGGCGCGATGTCGAAACTCGCCGACCGCGCGGCGGAGGAGGATTTCAAGGAGGAGATCCTGCTCTATAGCGTTTTGGCCAAGGAGCAGGTCAATCGCTCCGAGTTGGCCGAAGTCGACAACGCGATCCAGGCTTACATCGAGCGAACTTTCGGCTTGCAGGTCGACTTCGAGATCGGCGATGCCCTCGAACGGCTGCTGGCAGATGGGATCGTGCACGAAGATGGCGCCGGCAATTTATCGGCGCTGCCGCCACGGGAAGCTGCGGACCATATCGACGAGAACTGGGACAAAATCCTCGATCAGCTCCCCGACATGCACAATTCCACTGGAACCGAGATCGATCGTGCTCCGCATGGCAAACCAAATGGCAAGGCTTCGGTGATCTGAGTGACAACCACCGAAACCGCCGCATGCCGCCACAAGCTGGTCCACACGACGACCGACCGCGGACATGCGCTGCAAACCGCGGCGGCCCTGGCCGAACTGCTGGAACCGCCGGCCGACGCCATTGCGATTTTCGAAGTCCCCGGCGACGATACCGGCGCACCGCCGGAAGGGTGGCGCATTGATGCCTATTACATCGAGCCGCCCGACGCCGACGCCATCGCCGATGCGATAGCCGGCCTTCTCGGCACGGATCGTCCACACCTCGTTCTGGAATCGGTACCAGACGAGAATTGGGTAACACTCTCGCAGGCAGCATTGCCGCCGGTCATCGCCGGCCGTTTCACCGTACATGGCAGTCACGACCGCGAGCGAATTCCGCGTGGTCCCTGGTCGATCCTTATCGATGCCGCCGAAGCGTTCGGAACCGCGCATCACGCCACCACTCTGGGCTGCCTGATGGCGGTTGACCGGTTGGCGGGAAAGCAGCGTTTCCGCCGCGTGCTGGACCTGGGCTGCGGCACCGGCGTGCTGGCCATAGCGGCGCGCCGCACCATGCCTCGCGCACGCATCCTGGCGAGCGACATCGACCCCATTGCAGTTCGGGTCGCGGCCACGAATGCACGCGGCAATGGCGTGACGACGATCAAGACCCTGGTCGCCAATGGCGTGCCACGAAGCAACGCCGCAGGTGTCGCCAACTACGATCTGGTGATCGCCAACATTCTCGCCCGGCCACTCGTGAGACTCGCGCCCGCGATCACACGCAGTGTCGCCCCGCGCGGCACACTGGTGCTGTCTGGCCTGCTGAACCCGCAGGCCCGCGAAGTCCAATGCGCTTACCTCGCGCGTGGCTTCTCTCTCTCCCGGCACGACCGCATAGCCGGCTGGTCGACGCTGACGCTGGTCAAGCGTTAGCTAGAATTGCGCTCGCGGCCTCCCAGAATGGCTGCTGGGCACCCACCATACCCGCCCGCCCTTACGGGTCGAGGCCGCGTAGCGGCTGTTGCGGCCTGAGCAAATCAAAAGCGCGGCCCGGACCCAGTGGCCCGTAAACGCAATACTGAGGACTGACTTCAGGCCTCTGTATTCCTTCAAAAAGGCAGCGCCTCGCGCTTGACGTCCTTCTCGGTCCAGCCCAGCGGCACGAAAACGTCACCGCGGCGCAGGCGGTGGATCTCGTCGTGCGCGAGCCCGATGTCGGACAACTCACGATCGGTGAGCCCCTCGATTTCGCGAAGCGAACGGCGCAGTTTCACAGCTTCCTGGATCTTGCCGACGACGTGATGGAAAGCCGTGGTGATCCGGTTGCCGATCGACAAGCCGACATCGTTCGTCCCCACGGAGGTGGGGAGCGTATTGAGTTGTATGCTCATGGTGATCCCGGGGTTGATTGTTTATCTACCGGACTACGTCGCCCCGAAGCGATGCGTGCCCGTGCCGCTTAAGTACGCTCTTCTTCGCAACTGCGGTAGATGGAATGCTGCATCGCACAATAGCTAGCCATGCGTTTTCAGAGGTTGTTGATCCCTCACTGCCTCCCCTCGCAGCCCAATTGCATGCCCGGCGTGGTCCGCTAAAGTCGGGCCATGTTCCAAACCTTCGATGCCCCCGCCGCAGGCGCAAACGCCGGCCAACACGCACAGCGCGTGAAACAGCTCCGCACCGAACTCGCCAACCGCGAGCTCGATGTCTTCCTCGTGCCCCGCGCCGATGAGCACCAGGGCGAATACGTTCC
>CANJPN010000023.1 GCA_947475855.1 Bradyrhizobiaceae bacterium | reverse complement strand
CCCACCTGCGAGGGCGTCGACTTCACGCGTTCGAGGACGAACGGGTCTACAGGAATGTGCGTGAGGCGCGAGATCTCGCCAGCGAGCAATTGCGCCTGATTGAACTTCCGGCCGAGCAACCGCCAACGATGCAACGGCACGGGCACCAGGAAATCCGCGTCCGCCAACAACTCCGTTCCCGCGCCCGCGAGCCATCGGCCGAACAGGCGGCGCGCGTCATGCCTGTCGCCGTACTTGAAGCCGTGGATCAACTCCCGCACGACCGGGCCGAACTGCGCCACCGCGCGGGCGCGATCCCACTGCGGCGGATCGGCGAGCGCGGCCGCGGATACGATCGGGCCGCTCGTGCCGCCGTCGTACGGCAAAGGCGTGCCGAGACGATCGCACAGCGGCGCACGGATGAAACGCACCTGCCGCCAACAAGCAGCACACAGCGCGTCGTGCGTGCCGAGCGGCAAGCGGCAGTTGAGGCACAGCGGCGGCACGATCGTATCGGCGATGGCGCGCGCGGCAGCAACGAGGCCGCCCGACAGGCGGCTCTGTAACGCGCTGCCCGCAGGCCGTGTGTCCTCGTCGCCGTTCATGGCACGATCCCAATGCTTTCCGTGCAGTGTGGCTCGCCTTGCGCCCGGAGTTCGAGTTATCCTGGCGGTGATGACGCGAGGATGCCACGGGGGCGGGGAAATGGGCACTGCATTTCGGAGTTGGGTGGCGGGCATCTTGTGCGCCTCGATCGCGCTGCCACACATCGCGCTGGCGCAAGTCGCGAACATGCCAGCCGAAGTCCAGGAGCGACTGCGGCAGGTCGGGCCTGGCTGGGGCCGGGACATCAACGGCAACATCGCTAAGACGCTCGAGGTCTATGTGCCGCTGCTCGCTGCCGCACCGAAGGACGGGGTGAAGATCACGCGCGATCTCGAATATGGCCCCGATGCCCGGCACCGCCTCGACGTGCATGAACCCTCGGGGCGCAAGTCCGGCACGGACAAGGCCGCGCCGATTCTGATCTACTTTCACGGCGGCGCTTACGTTCGCGGCGACCGCAACGTACACGCGGAAGTCTATGGCAACATCGCCACATATTTCGCACGGCAAGGCCTCGTCGGCATCAATGGCACCTACCGGCTCGCGCCTGGGGCGAAGTGGCCAGCGGCAGCGCAAGACGTGGGCCGCGCAGTCGCGTGGGCGCGGGAGAACGCGAGCCGCTTCGGCGGCGATCCCGCGCGCATCTACCTGATGGGGCATTCCGCCGGCGCAACGCACGTCGCCACGTACGCGTTCCATCGCGAAGCTCAAGCTCAGTCAGGACATGGGCTCGCCGGCATCATCCTGATGAGCGGGCGCTATCTGTTCGATCCGAGCCCCGACGATCCGAACCTCCGGAATTTCGAGGCATACTTCGGAACGGACCGCGCGAACTATTCCGGTATGTCGCCGATCAATCACGTGAAAGCCGGCAAGGGTCTGCCGACATTCGTCATCGTGTCAGAGTACGACAATCCCGATCTCGACACCCAAGGGGCCATGCTGTTCGCGGCTCTCTGCCAACGCGATCGCGCGTGCCCGCGATTCACCCGCATGGCCCACCACAATCACCTCTCGATGACGTTCCAGTTCAACACGCGCGACGAAGCGATCGGGCGCGAGATCATGGAGTTCATCGCGCTGGGCCGTTGACCGCATTCACGCAGAAATGTCAGGACAGAAGCCCTGGAAGCATGGCGTGAGTTCCAAGCTCCCCCTTATCATCGGCCATCGATTCGTCATTACTTCGGGCCGCCGGGGGCTCCCATGCGACTTGCGACCTTCAATGTCGAGAACCTGTTCGTTCGGGCGCGTGCACTGAACCTCGATACGTGGACCGAAGGCAAGAAGATCCTCGAGGAATACGTCGCGCTCTCCGAGCTGATCGAGCAACCGGCCTACACCAACGAGATCAAGGCCAAGATGATCGGTCTGCTGGCCGCGCTCGGCATCGACAAGAAGAACGAAAGCCGCTTCGTGCTGCTGCGCGAGAACCGCGGGCAACTCGTCAAATACTCGGCGCTCACGGGGACGCGCATCGTCGCCCGCGGCCGGGAGGACTGGTCTGGCTGGATCGAGCTGCGCACGGAATTGATCGGCGAGACGGCCACGCGCAACTCTGCGCAGGTCATCCGCGACGTGAATGCCGACGTGATCTCGCTGATCGAGGTCGAGAGCCGCCGCGCTCTGCGGCAGCTTTCCGAGAAGCTGCTGCCGGAAGTGCGCGGCACGGCTTACGACCAGACCATGCTGATCGACGGCAACGACGACCGCGACATCGACGTCGGCCTGCTGGTGCGCCAGCCCTACCGGGTCGGCTGGATGCGCAGCCACTCGGACGACCTCGACGCTCGGGGGCGGCGGGTGTTCAGCAGGGACTGCCCGGAATATGCGATCTGGACGCCGGACGGCAGCGTGATCTGGCTGCTGGTCAATCATTTCAAGAGCAAGGGCTTTGGGACGCAGGAAGCGTCGAACATGCGGCGCGCGGCTCAGGCGGAAACGGTCCGGTCGATCTACCAGCGGCTGCGCTCGGAAGGAGCTGCCATGATCGCCGTGCTCGGCGACCTCAATGACGTACCGGAGAGCGAAGCCCTAGCCCCGCTGCTGGCGCAGGGCGACCTCAAGGACATCTCGACCCACACGAAATTCCAGTCGGACGGACGGCCCGGAACTTTCTCGAGTGGAGGGGCGCGTGACAAGATCGACTACATCCTGCTTTCATCTGAACTGTACGAGCGGATGAGCGCAGGCGGGATTTGGAGAAAGGGGGTTTGGGGCGGCGCCAAGCACCCGTCATGGGAGGTCTATCCCGAGATGACGTCCCCGCACCACGCCGCATCCGACCATGCCGCACTCTGGTGCGATCTCGACGTGGCTTGAGCAAATCGCCGAGGGAACGCCGCGCGGAAATGGCCATGTCGCGAAGTTATGCACAGCCTTTCCATAATTTCTGGAATGAGAACGATTTGGGTATTTACGAGAACAAAATGTGAATATAAAGTGCTCTCATCGTGATCTCGAGCGGAGAGTTCGATGCGTACACTCGGAATTATCGGGGCATTTGCCGCCGTCCTTTGTGGTCTAAGTGGAAGTGGGCCGGCAATCCAGCAGTCGGTCGCCAGCCCATCCGTCAAGCCTGAGAATGTCGCTGCGACAGTACAGGCAAAGCCAGCCGAAGCCCGCTCGACAACGGCGGCAATCGGGGGAACGCCGGCCGTCTGGAGGAGCTATGCTTGGCAGCCATGGCCGCAGCATGAACGCTCCATGCGCCGAGCGGAGCGGGATCATTTTGGCCGCGACTTTGGGCGGAGTTATCGATCTTGGCAGGGGAACAGGCGTGGCGAACTGCGAGCCTGGCAGACCCCTCCGCAATATGGCTGGCGCTACGGTTGGCGGGACGACCGAACACGCGGGGCGTGGTACAACAATGATCGCGATAGATGGCGCTTCCGGGGAGAGCCATGGAGATACGAGTTTCGGAGGCCCTGGGCGGGCGATAGGCGCTGGGTCCATTCCAGTGAAAGCTCTTCGCCCAACTATCGCCGCTAGCAAACCTGATCTTCGCTTATCCGGACCTCAAGCGAAGTTTGGAACTAACCTAAAGCCTGTCGAATTGTGCTGACGCTCAACGGATGACCGTAAGATCCCGATCGAGCCATCCCATCTCCATGTTGTCGGCCGCCTGTAGTCCCCGCTCGGGCAGGCCGACGACTGAACCTCCCGGCGTTCGCCGCGCCGGGAGGTATATTCCCTGTCGCCCGCTCCTGGCGGCACCTTTGTCGGACCATGGATCCTCGTTCGCCGTTTAGCCGGCGCACCGACGTCCCCTTGGATCAGCCAATGACAGGCACCAACGGCCTCAGCCATCATCACGGGTGCTCGACGTTGGTCGACTTGCATTTGGCATGCGCATCATGGCGCATCGTGGTCTTATGTGAGTCTCAAGATAATCGCTTCGGCTTCTATTTCGACGCAGCCGGCACTGGGGAGGTCCGTCATGCATTTCGCCTTGACCGAGGAGCAGGCGGCAATCCAGGACACCGCACTCGCGTTCGCGCGGGACAGAATTGCGCCCAGCGCGCTCGAATGGGACGAGAAATCGCACTTCCCCGTCGATGTGATCCGCGAGACGGCGGCACTCGGGATCGGCACGATCTACGTGCCAGCGGAGCAAGGCGGATCGGGCCTGACGCGGCTCGATGGCGCTCTCATCTTCGAGGCGCTGTCTTACGGTTGTCCGGCGATAGCGGCCTATATCTCGATCCACAACATGGTGGCCTGGATGCTCGCGCGGTATGGCGCTCCCGATCAGGTCGCCCGTGCAATGCCGAAGCTCGCCACGATGGAGTGGCTTGCGAGCTACTGTCTCACCGAACCCGGTGCCGGCTCGGATGCCGCGGCGCTTTCGACGCGGGCGGAACGTCAAGGCGACGGCTACGTGCTCAACGGCGTGAAGCAATTCATTTCCGGCGCAGGCGCGACCGACGTCTACTTCGTGTTTGCCAGGACGGGTGGAGCGGGCCCCAACGGAATATCCGCATTCCTGATCGATCGCGACACGCCGGGCCTGTCATTCGGGCCACCCGAGCGCAAGATGGGTTGGAACGCGCAGCCAACGGCGCAAGTCATCATGGAGAACGTGAAGGTGCCTGTTTCGCGGCTCGTCGGCGGTGAGGGCCAAGGCTTCCGCATGGCGATGGCGGGGCTCGACGGCGGCCGCATCAACATCGGCGCGTGCTCACTGGGCGCTGCCTGGAGCGCGCTCGACAAGGCGCGAACCTACGCGGCCGAGCGCAGGGCCTTCGGAAAGCCTATCGGCGAATTCCAGGCGATCGATTTCAAGATCGCCGACATGGCTACCTCGCTCGAGGCCTCGCGCCTGATGATCTATCGCGCCGCAGACGCGCTCGACCGCCTGGATCCGCAATCCACGATGTATGCCGCCATGGCCAAGCGCTATGCAACGGACGCATGCTCAGCGATTGCCAACGATGCGCTGCAGGTACATGGAGGCTACGGCTACCTCAAGGACTATGGGCTCGAGAAGATCGTTCGTGACCTTCGTGTCCACCAGATTCTCGAAGGCACGAACGAGATCATGCGGCTGGTGGTAGGACGCCGGCTGGCCGCGGGCAATCGGGGCTGAACTCGCTCCCCCTCCACAAGTGCTGCGTTACCAAACTGAACTCCCCAACCTCAAGGTCAACGCCATGAAATTCAGCGGTGACGCGATTGAGCCGCAGACAATGGAGGAGGCCGACGATGCCGGCTCCAATCCGTCGGCCAACGCCCATATCGGCGATATCATCGACGCCATGGTGTCCCGCCGTGGACTGCTGGCGGGCCTTTCTGCTGTGTCTGCAGTTGCTGTTGCCGGCATCGACGTCGCGGCGCAGAGCGCGGACAGCGCTGCCGCCGATCCAACGCCGAACTTCGGCTTCAAAGAGATCGCCGCGGGCATCGACGAACGAATCCACGCGCCAGAAGGATACGACGCCGACGTGCTGATCCGCTGGGGCGACAAGCTGCACACCGCCTCACCGGAGTTCACGCCCGGCAAGCTCACAGGTGCCGCGCAGGCACAGCAATTCGGATACAATAACGACTTCCTGGGTTTCGTGCCGCTCGATGGGTCGTCGCAACGCGGCTTGCTCGTCGCCAACCACGAATACGTTAGCCGCGAGTTGATGTTCTCCGGCGTGAGGCAGGATGACGTGCGCCGTGCCGGTCGCGTCACGCGCGAGATGGTCGAGGTCGAGATGATGTCCCACGGCGGCAGCGTGGTCGAGATCGCACTGACGAACGGGAAATGGGGCGTCGTCGCGGACAGCCGTTTCAACCGGCGGATCACGGCTGAAACCGAGATGGAAATCGCCGGGCCGGCCGCTGGGCATCCTTCAATGAAAACGAAGGCTGATCCTGCGCGCCGGCGCGTGCGGGGCATGATCAACAATTGCGCGGGCGGAATGACACCGTGGGGCACGTGGCTCACGTGTGAGGAGAACATCAATCTCTATTTCTGGGGCACGGCCAACGGGCATCCGGCCGAGAACCATCTCAAGCGCTACAATATCCCATCGAACTGGGCGAACTGGGCCGAGTTCCACGACCGCTTCGACGTGGCGAAGGAGCCCAACGAGAGCAATCGCTTCGGCTGGATCGTCGAGATCGATCCGCTGGATCCCGCCTCGATGCCGGTCAAGCGCACCGCTCTGGGCCGATTCAAGCACGAAGGCGCGGGAAACGTCGTCAATGGCGACGGTCGGTTCGTAGTCTATTCGGGCGACGACGAGCGGTTCGAGTACGTCTACAAATTCGTCAGCGACGGCCGGGTCGACATGCAGAACCGTGCCGCCAACCGCGATCTGCTCGACAAAGGAACGCTCTACGTCGCGCGGTTCGACAAGGACGGCACGGGGCAATGGCTGCCGCTGGTGCATGGAGTTGGCCCTCTGACGACCGCGAACGGCTTCAACAACCAGGGCGACGTTCTGATCAGGGCGCGCTCGGCGGGCGATGCACTGGGGGCTACGAGGATGGACCGACCCGAAGACATCGAGGTCAACCAGCGCACGGGCAAGGCCTACGTAATGCTGACCAATAACGACCGGCGAACGGCAGATCTGATCGACGCCGCCAACCCGCGTGCAGTGAACCGATACGGGCATATCCTCGAAATCATACCGGAGAGCGGAGACCATAGCCTCAGTCGATTTACCTGGGATATTCTCGTCAGGTGCGGTGATCCACGGCTCCCGGCAGTTGGTGCGACATTCAATTCCGCCACAACCACGAACGGCTGGTTCGGCATGCCCGACAATGCTTTCGCGGACGCGGACGGACGGTTGTGGATCGCGACCGACGGCAATTCGCAACGCACCACCGGCCGCGCCGACGGCATCTGGGCAATCGAGACGGAAGGCAAGTCACGCGGGACGGCAAAGCATTTCTTTCGCGTGCCGGTCGGGGCTGAGATGTGCGGGCCGGTGATGACACCGGATATGACGACGATGTTCGTCGCGGTCCAGCATCCCGGCGAGGGAGGGGGATCGACATTCGACTATCCCTCAACGCGGTGGCCGGATTTCCTGGCCGGCGTGCCGCCGAGACCCTCGGTCGTCGCAATCAAAAGGCGCGATGGCGGAAAAATCGGGAGCTGATCCCCTCGCCGACGATCACGCAATTCCGAAGCAGTCAGGTTGCACGCACACGCTGTCTATGATGAGCAGCGTTGCAGATCGTGGCGCTTGCTTGGGCGGGGCGAGGTCACCTATCATCACTATGGTTTGGGCAGAGCGGCGAGCGGGCACCTAGTCTCCATGACGGAGCAGCACAAGAACTTCCCCGAATTCTATGTGACCGCGCCGCAGACCTGTCCCTACTTGTCGGGCCGGCTCGAGCGGAAGCTGTTTACGCACCTGACGCACGACAAGCCACCAGCGCTCGTCGACAATCTGTTGCGGGGTGGATTCCGCCGCAGCCAGAACGTCGCCTACATGCCGTACTGCGAGGGCTGCCAAGCCTGCGTGTCTGTGCGCGTCGTCGTCGATGGATTCGTGCCCTCGCGCTCCTTCCGGCGCATAGAGGAAGCCAATCGCGACCTCGTGCCCAGACGCATTGCGTCACGGCCGACGTCGGAGCAGTACTCTCTGTTTCGAGGATACATCGATAGCCGCCACGCAGATGGCGGCATGGCGGACATGACCGTGCTCGACTACGCGATGATGATCGAAGACAGCATCGTCGATACGTTCGTAACGGAATACCGATTGAAGCCCGAAGATGGTGAAGACAGTTGTCGCCATGAAAGCTGGCCCCTGATCGCTGTGGCTCTTACCGACCGCCTCTCGGACGGGCTGTCGATGGTCTACAGCTTCTACGATACGGAACTCGCCCATCGCAGTCTCGGCACCTACATGATCCTCGATCATATCGAGCATACGCGCCGGCTCGGTCTGCCTTATCTCTACCTGGGCTATTGGATCGATGGCTCGCGCAAGATGAACTACAAGTCCCGCTTCAAGCCTCAAGAGAGGCTCGGAAGCAACGGCTGGGCGCGTGAAGACGTCTGAACGGATGGGTTGCGTCGGCTGCTGCCGTATTCGCGCAGCCCGCACGACGGGTTTATCTTCAGCTTCGCGTCATACGTTTTCCGTTCGAATCCTCCCGAATGCGGGCTGCGCGCGAGGGCTTTGCCCCAACCTTACCTTGCAGCGATCATGATGCAGCCCCATGCGAGCCGTGATTGGCTCATAGATCTCTCGGCCTGGGTCGAGGGGGCGCGCGGCCGGATGGCCAATTCACGGGAGAATGTGTGTATGCGGAAAAACGCAAAAATCCAATCTGCGCGTTAACGCCTCGTAAACCATTCGAAAGCAACGTGTACGCCAGCCTCGCGTAGGGTCCCCGTCGGGGATCTGGGGCGAAACCCAAGTGGGATTTGTAGTGATGTCACATATGCGTATCTTGAACGGGATCGTTCCCGTTGCCGCCGCCTTGACGGCATTTTCCGGTCTTGCCGGTGCCGCGGATCTCGGCCCCTATGGCGGCCCGCGCCAGCGCTGGGATGGTTCGTCCCCTGCGTATTATCAACCGGCTTTCCGTTGGACCGGCTTCTATGCCGGTCTGCAGGCCGGCTACGGTTGGGGCACGACCAATGCGACCTCGACCTCGATCGGATCGGGAACGGCGCAGACCTTCGACTATTCGACGAGCGGCGGTATCGGCGGTGTTCACGCCGGCTACAACTGGCAAGCCAACCGGAATTTCGTGCTGGGCCTGGAAACCGATCTCGAAGTGTCCGGCATCAGCGGCTCGGGCCTCGGCGCATTCGGCGGCGGACACGTTACCAACATCGACTGGCTCGGCTCGATGCGCGCGCGCGCGGGCTTCACGACCGGCAGCACGCTGTTCTACCTGACCGGCGGCCTCGCCTATGGCGGCGTCAGCGTGGACCGCACGGCTGGCGCCGGCTTCACTCCGTTCGTCGGGGCCAGCGACTGGAAAGTCGGCTGGACAGCAGGTGCCGGCATCGAGCACGCCTTCACGCCCAACATCAGTGCGCGACTGGAGTATCGCTACACCGACCTCGGCCAGATCACCTACACCAGCACCGGCGCGGGAATCACCGATACCAGCGATGTCACCCAGAGCGCGGTGCGCGCGGGCCTGAGCTTCAAATTCTAGTTATCGGTCAGACAAGGGAATCGCTGGAAAGGCGGCCGCGGGGCCGCCTTTCTCGTTACCGAAGGGGCATTAACTGATTGCCGGAGCCTACATTTCGCCCTCATTTGCGGGCTCATGCAACTGGCCGCGTTACCCCCTAGGAAGCGCGCCCGTCCCATCGCAATATTCTTGCTAAGCGGCTGGATTTGGTGATGCATTGGCAGCGACTGTCCTGATAAGGTCGGGTTCATGGCCCAGAATGTTTCCCCCGTTTCGCCTGATGCGTTGGCGTTCGAGCGTAAAGTTCGCTTGAGCAGACTAGCCATGTTCCTGGAGGCCATGTGGCCCAGGCTGTGGCTCGTCGTGGGCCTGATCGCCCTTTTTCTCGTCGTTTCACTGGCCGGGCTATGGGACACGCTCGGCATTACCGTCCACAAGATCGGCCTCGGCGTCTTCGGTCTAGCGCTGGCTGGAGGCGTGCTGTTTGCAGTGCGTGCGCCTTGGCCGACCCGGCACGAAGCGATCCGCCGGATGGAACTCGGCAGCAATCTGCCGCACCGGCCTGCGACGTCCTACGAGGACACGCTGACCATCAACAAGGATGACGCGAGCACCGGTGCGATCTGGCGGGCGCATCGTGCGCGTCTTGCCGATCAAATTCGCCGGCTCGCCGTCGGGCGCCCGCGCCCCCGAACCGACAGGCGCGATCCATTCGCAGTCCGTGCTGTGCTCATGCTCGGCGTCGTGGCGCTGCTCGGCCTCGTCGGCGACGGGGCTCGCGACAGGCTTTCGGCAGCCTTTCGTTTCGGACCACCGATCACTGCCGCGGAAGCCCGCCTGGATGCATGGGTGACGCCACCGGCCTACACCGCCCGGCCGCCGGTGCTTCTGGCTGACGGCGCGCGGGGCGGCATCCTGCTGGCCGGTGCTGACGGCAAGCCGGTCGAGATTCCCGAGAACAGCGTCATCATCGCGCGATCGAGCGGGAAGAATGCAGTTCGGCTCGAACTCGAGTTTCGGCCCGAGAAGGGGCTGGTCGTCGTCCAGAAGCCCTCGCCGCAAGCGCCGTCTCAGGCAGGCAGCGCACAAACTGGCGGCCAGACGAACGCTGAGGGTAGCGATGTCTCCGAAGTCCGGTTCACGGTCAAGCAGTCCGGCCAGGCGCGCGCGCTCGGCAATGGATCCGAGCTTGCGCGCTGGACGTTCCAGGTCATCCCCGACAAGCCGCCGATCATCACGATGACGCGGCCGCCGGAAATTTCGCGGCGCGGCTCGATGAAGAACTTCTACAAGATGGAAGACGACTACGGCATCGCGAGTGCCGAAGCCCGCTTCGAGCTGAAAAAGGCGGATCGCGGCAATCCGCGAACTGCGTGGGCGCGCGAAGAGACGCGGCTGCGTGGACCGCGCAAGCCGGGCGAGCGCCCTCCGGTTCTCGCACTTCGTTCACCGCGCACGAAGGACGCGGAGGCCAACAGCTTCCACGAACTGGCGTCCCATCCGTGGGCGGGGCGACGTGCCACATTCACACTCGTCGCCAAGGACCATGCAGGCAACGTCGGCCGCAGCCAGTCGATCGAAATGAACGTGCCCGAGAGGCAGTTCCGCCGGCCATTGGCGAAGGCAGTCATCGAACAACGCCGGCTGTTGATGACGGACAGCCGCTATCGAGGGCAGGTGCTGCGCGGTCTCGACGCGCTCACGTATGAGCCGGCCCAGTTCTCGCAGGACAGCGCTGTGTATCTCGGTCTTCGCAGCGCCTATCACAGGCTACGGCGCGATCCCTCGCGGATTGGCCTCAACAGCGTCAAGGCCCAGCTCTGGCATATCGCGTTGCGCATCGAAGATGGGCGCTCGCTCAGCGACGCCCAGCAGCGGCTGCGCGAGCTCCAGGACCAACTTTCACGTGCACTCCAGGAGGGCGCGTCGGACGAACAGTTGCAACAATTGATGCAGGAACTTCGGCAGGCGTTGAACGAATATCTGCAAGAGATGGCGCGTCAGGGGCAGGATGCGCCCCCAATGGACCAGAGCCAGCTCGACAATATGCAGTCGATGAGCCAGCAGGATCTCGACCGCATGCTCAATCAGCTCGAGAACATGATGCGCAACGGCGCGCGCGACAATGCACAGGAGATGCTGAGCCAGCTGCGGGATCTGCTCGACCGGCTCCAGCGTGGCCAGCAAGGGCAGATGGGTCAAATGCAGCCCGGTCAAGGCCAGCAGATGATGCAAATGCTCGACCAGATGGGCGATATCATCCGGCGCGAACAGCAGTTGATGGATGACACCTTCAACGCCCAGCGTGGCCAACAGCCGGGCCAGCAAGGTCAACAAGGGCAGCAAGGCCAACAGGGACAGCAGGGGCAGGGGCAGCAACAAGGCCAAGGTCAGCAGCCGGGTCAGGGCCGCGGTGGTGAACTCGGCCAACGGCAAGGCCAGCTTCGCGACGATCTGGGCCGCATGCGCGACGGCATGCGCCGGTTCGGCCAGCGCGCACCGGAACAGTTCAACGGAGCCGCCGAGGCGATGGAGAACGCTGAACGGGCTCTCGAGAAGGGCGACCTCGATCAGGCCGCGCGAGAGCAGGGCCGGGCACTCGAGCAGCTTCGGCAAGGCGCGCGAGAGATGGCCGAGCAAATGATGCGCCAGATGGGACCGCAAGTTGGACAAGGTCCTGCCGGCGAAGTGCCTCGCGATCCGCTCGGGCGACCGCAGCGTTCGGAAGGACCCGACTTCGGTACCAGTGTCAAAGTCCCCGACGAAATCGACATGCAGCGTTCGAGAGAAATTCTCGAAGAGTTGCGGCGGCGGCTCAGCGACCCGCTGCGTCCAACGCTCGAACTCGACTACATCGAGCGTCTACTGAAGCGCTTCTAGAGCCGTATCCGATCATACGCGATCGCCGGGGGCGATCGAATGATCGGATGAAACTGCTCCAATCTGTAGAAGCACGAGCATCTTTATCCGACCAGCTAATCGCGGAAGCGATTCCGTCTGGTCGGACGATGCTCTAGAACAGATCGCGACCTCCGCAGCACACTGTCGAGGCTTCCACGCCGAGCCTGAAATGTGAGTGCTGCTTTCCGCATCACCGCTTAATCGTGCGTACCGGCCAGGTCGTCCTCGCATGTGAACACGACCGGCCACTTCCGGTGTGTGCGCCAATGCCCGCAAAGAACGTTGCTGACTTTCGCGCGACGACGAGTGAACAGTTCAAAGATTGTCAATTACCTTCATGTCGCCTGTTGCCACGTTGCACGCGACTCTCTCGGCGAATTCATGAACTTCTTTTTCAATGATGACAGCAGGACGACAGCGGCTAATGTGCCTACGGAATAGTGCTCAAGATGCTGAAAGAAGTGCGCCACGTGTTCACGAGAGCAAGCGAACACCCTGACAATATGTCGGCGAACGTTTCCCGTCGCTCAAGGCCGGTGGTCTCCAACGAGTGAGGCCATGGTCAGCCTTCGCGGCCGACCTCCGGCGTGCCCTGTCGCGCGCGCCATCCCGCAACATGAGAATCGCAGCGATCGTATTCGCAGTACCGGCGTAAAATGGACATCAAAGACCTTAAGATTTTTGCACGCGTGGCGACGGTGCAGAACCTCAGTGCCGTAGCTGCCTCGCTTGGCGTTTCCGCCGGCACGGTTTCCAAGCGCATACAGGCGCTGGAAGACGAGCTGGGTGTTCGTCTGATCGACCGCACGACGCGATCGAGCCGCCTGACCGAGGAAGGACGGATGTTCCTCGAGCGGGCCGAGCGGATCCTGGCCGAGATGGATTTGGCGAAGGACGAGTTGTCGGCCAATTCCACCCAACCGGCTGGGCGCATCACGATAACGGCGCCCGCCAGTCTCTCGCGTCAAATCGTGACGCCTGCGATCATGAGTTTCGTAAAGGCGTTTCCGGGCGTAGAGGTGCGTGTCGACGTATCGGACCATGTCGCTAACCTGCACGAGCAGGGCTACGACGTTGCGATCCGGTTCGGAACACTGGCGGACAGCACGCTGAAGGCGAAACGGCTCGCCACCGATAGGATCATCCTCGTCGCCTCGCCTTGCTATATCGAGCGCGAGGGAAGCCCGCAGAAGGCCACCGATATCGAGAGCCACGCTTGCCTGGTCCATGGGGAGCAACGCAATTGGACGCTCATTCGCGGCGAAATGCGCGTCAATGTTCGCGCATCGGGGCGGCTCATGTCCGATAATGGCGCGTTCCTGCAGACGGCTGCGGTGCAAGGCGCGGGGCTTTTCAGAACTTCGGAGATCGCGGTTCTCGACGAACTGAGACAGGGCCGGCTAATCCGCGTGCTGCCGGAATTCGAGCTGGGCACAGAGGCCGCGATTTGGGCAGTCTATCCGAATGCCAAGCACGCCATGCCGCGACTGCGTGCGTTCCTCGACCACCTGTCTGCGTTCTGTCGCGAGACGATCGTGGCGTCGGCAGGCGAAGTGGCGGTTGACGAAGAGGCTTTGCAACCGCGTCGGCGGGCGCTTTAGCGGAACGCTTGGGAGATGGCGCACCCGTTATCGTGCGCGCAGCGCTAGAGCAGTATCCGACCAGCAAATCGCGAAAGACGATTCCGTCTGGTCGGATGATGGTCTAGTTCGCCGCAGCCGGTCGAGCACCAGTCACATGGACCATTGCGCCCCCGATGCCGTGATGGCTCAGCAGCGGCGTCGTCAGTCGGCCACCGGGGGGCGTTTGCCCAATCGCCCATGCCTTGATCTGCCGCCACAGATCCGTGAACAGCAGCCAGCCATCGACCACGCCGGATAGTGGCACGTCGTAGGGTGCGTAGGTCAGTTTGTACTCTATGAAAACCTTGGCATTGCCGATGCGCACCTCGAGGCCCGCAAGCGCCTGCCCGACCAGGCCTGCATACTGGTACTCGTAGGTGCGTCCGTTCTCGCTGCGATAGCCAATCTCAGTATGCGGCAGCGAGACGCCGGCACCCGCCCCGACATAGGGCTGCAAGCGGAAGCTGCCGAGGCGTGTCAGCCCATTCAGCGTCAGCATATTATGGCCATGACTGAACTCGAGGTGCTTGAACACGTCCCCAACCTTGGCACGAGCGGGGAGCGGCTTGCCGTCCAGCGTGCCCGTAAACGTCGCAGTGTCATCGAAGCGCGCGATCGCCTTGGAGTGGGTGAAATCGAGCATCGTGCCGACGCGCGAAGCGGCGGGCCATTGCGTCGCCCTCAGACCGTAGTAGATCGGGCTTTTGAAGGGCTTGGCCTCCCATGAAAAACCGCTGACGGTCATATCGGTTCGACCGGGGTTCTTGATGGTAACGGTGCTCGGGTAAGTGTAGGTCGTGCCGATATAGCCGCCGGTGAGAATTTCCCGCCCAGGCACTGCCGCTGCGGCCGCGCCTGGTATCGCTGGCGCGGGTCCTGTGCGGCTCGCAGGCCCGGCCGTAGCGGGCAGCGGCGCATCCCAGGCCGCATCGATCGCCATCACCATCAGCGCGGCGATGCCGAATGCTCCCGTTGCCGACGCGATGCGTTCCATCGCCTGGGACGGCGCGGGCCGCCACCTGGACGCCCATCCCGAGAACATGCGCGTAGCGCTATGCGTCCAGCCCCCGCTCAACGAGCAGGCGAAGGTGTCGTTATTTCCGCTCGGCGGTATGCGATGCATAGCGTGGCCTCTGCGCACTGAATTGCGGGCCTATTCTATACGTCGGCGCGGGGTTTGACATTGGCCAGTCACCCAGGCGAGACGCCGCAGGCAAGATGCCACGCGCTCGGCTCACCCGGATGGAAGCGCACAAGGCGGCACGTCATGAGATGGCGGGATGATCTCGATCAACAGCGCGCTGCAGAGGCAAAGTCTTCACGCAGCCTGTGGAAAACTCGCTGCGGTCAGGAAATCGGCTTTTCGTCGCACGTGCCGCGTTCGGTATCGCGCCACATGCGTCCATTCCATGACATCGCGTTGGCGGGCGGCGGAGGCGAGGGCGCAACGCCGCCGATGCTCGCTGTGTAAAGTTCGTAGCAGTTGGGGCTGTGGCGGACGATGCGGAAGCAGCCTCCCTGATGCGGCAGCGCGTAGACGAAACAATAGAGTTCACCCTCGACGTTCCACGTCCCGGGCCTGCGATCGTTGGCTTCGGCGTAATCGGTCGATCCGTCCGGCTTGATGTCCTCGGTCCAGGCGATGTTTGACGGATAGAGGCCGGTCAGCCGGACGTTGGTCAGTTCTCCGCGGATTTCGCTCTCCTGCATCCATGAGCGCTGTGCGGCGGCCGAAGTGACGAT
This sequence comes from Bradyrhizobiaceae bacterium, assembly GCA_947475855.1. GTDB lineage: Bacteria > Pseudomonadota > Alphaproteobacteria > Rhizobiales > Hyphomicrobiaceae > CAMDPA01. The sequence goes on along the minus strand of CANJPN010000023.1, from coordinate 6,649 downwards.
TGCCATCGCACCGCCCAGAGCCAACGACAGGACTGCGCGGGCACGCATCGAAATCCCCTCCACAACATGGCAGCAGCGTAGCGCGCGCACGCGCCACAATTGCGGCAGAGCTCCAATCGCGGGGGCCTAAGCGAGTTTCAGGCGATGCGCAACAGGCCGAAGTCGTCGGTCGCCCATTCTGCTGCCCGCAGCGGACGCCACCAGGCCTCGTTGGCGAGGTACCAGCGTACGGTTTCCGATAGTGCCTGCTCGGCCCCTACTTCGGCACGCCAGCCGGTGTCGTGGGACAGCCTCGCCGTGATCGTCGCCTCCGTGTCCGCGACCAACGGGGCAGCCTCACCGGCTTGCTGCGCCGCGATGCAGGCCGACGCCAGGCTAGCCGATACCAGATTGGGCTTCCCTCCGTGACGCGCGACGAGCGTGCGAGCGCGGGCGGAAATGCCGGCAGTGCTCACCCTGCCGCGGCCGGCGATCGAGTAAGTTGCTCCCGGCGTGCCTTTGGCCAGCATCGCCAGCAGTGCCGAGACATGGTCTTCGAGATAGAGCCAGTCACGTGGCTCGCCACTTGCGTGCGGTGCGTCATCGCCGTCAATTGCTGCGATCACGGCCGCGGCGACGGGATGGCCGGTGAACTGATAGGGGCCGAAGGTATCGACAGCCTTCGAGACGACCGTCGGCAGGCCATAGCTTTTGTGCCAGGCGGTAACGAGATCGTCCGCGCCGGATCTACTGGCAGTGGCCAGGGTATCGCGTCCGGCAACCGAGGAAACGCTCAAAAAGCGGAATTTCTCCTGACGGCCCAACGGCAGTGTCGACCAGTAGTCGCGTGCGGCATCGAGCATGCGCCAGGTGCCGAGCACATTGGTCTCGAACGTCGCTTCGGATGAGGTTGCATCAACGCCCCATTGGCGCTCGAACGCCGAATGAACGATGGCATCCGGCGCGAACGCCTGGAGCAGCGCGGCCACACGGTCGCGATCGCAGACGTCGGCACGGCGGAACGAATAGCGCGGGCTGCGGGAGATGGGTTCCAGCGAAGCGAGGCTCGAGGTCGCCGTAAGCTTGTCGAGATTGAGCACGGTCGCGCCGCGCTCGCCCACCAGTTTCCTGCACACGGCCGAGCCGATAAAGCCCGCGCCACCCGTCACCACGATACGCATACACTACCCCGACGCCATTTTCTCTGTTCGGTGCTTCGGCCAGAGGCCGGATCGCCGAACGCGAATCCCCCCGAGCGGCTCGCGAGAACCACGCAGACAGATCAAACTAAGTCGGCCGCGTAAGTGTCGCGTTAAGCACGCGCGGGACATTGGGGCATGGTAAATGTTGGGTAAATGCGCCTTGCGTGGGCTCTGCCGCCAAAGCGTGCGGTGCCTACTGTACCTTCAAGCCCATCAAGCCGGCGATCAGATTGCGCTGGATCTGCGAGGAGCCGGCCGCGACGGTCGAGGACCGGCAATCGCGATAGTGACGCTGCATGTCGAATTCCATCGAGTAGCCGTAGCCGCCCATGATCTGCATGCCCATATTGGCGACCTTGACGTAGGTCTCTGATGTGAACAGCTTGGCCATCGTGATTTCGGCGAGCGCGTCCTCCCCGGCTGCTACCTTGAACGCCGCTTGATACGTCAGCGCCTTCGCGGCGGCGACGTCGGTCTGCATGTCGGCGATCATGTGCGCAATCGACTGATTAGTACCGATCGGACGGCCGAACTGCTTCCTCTCCTTCGCCCAGGCCGCCGCCATGTCGACGACGCCCTGCGCCGACCCGCAGTTTCCGGCGGCCGAGACCACGCGCTCGATCTGTAGGCCCGCAAGCACGCACTCCCAGCCCTTGTTCTCGCCCCCGACGAGACGGTCCGCATCGACCTTCGCGTCGGTGAAGAATACTTCGTAGGTACCGGCGCAATGGCGGCCCAGCATGTCGAGCTTATTGAGCTTCACACCGGGCGTGTCATTGTCGACCAGGATCAGAGAGACGCCCTTGCGGTAGTGAACAGAGGGGTCCGTCTTGAGGTAGACGAACATCGTGTTGCCCCGCGCTCCGGCTGCCGTATTCCAGAGTTTCTGGCCGTTGATGACGTAGCTGTCGCCGTGCCGCTCGGCTTTCGTCCGCAGCGCGCCGACGTCCGAGCCGGCTTCGGGCTCGGACATCGAGATCGAGAAGCGGCGCTCGCCCGAGACGATCTTCGGCAGCCAGTATTCCTTCTGCGCCTCGCTACCCTTCATCAGCAGAGCAATGGCGCAGAACATCGAACCGCCGTAGCACATCTGGAAATCGGCGCTGACGTAGGCGATTTCCTCGACGCAGATCGCGAGATCGATGGCATTTCCCCCCATGCCACCATACTGCTCCGGGATGGCTGCGCCGAGCATGCCGGCCTTTACCCACTCGTCATAGAGTTCGTAGGGGTAGGCTTTGGCCTTGTCCTTCGCGCGCACGTAATCGCGTGAAGCGTGCGTGGTCATCAACTTGCGGACGCTTTCGCGCAGCAGCTTCTGCTCGGTGGTGAAGGCGGTCATATCAGGGCGTTCCCTCGATTGCGGCGTGATTGTCGAACCGCATCAGGACGCGGGAAGCGGAAGATTGCAAGCGCACATCCACGCGCCATAGCTCGTGCAGCCATGCGAGGACATGGCGGCAATACGAGGGGCTTGTCGCCACGGGTGCTCCTTCGGCAGGGTCTGCACGTTTTCTCGTCACGTTCGAGGTCGTGCGTTCCCCCCTTCCCCAACCCGCTCCGGATTTGCTCTACTGTAGGAAACCCAAAGCCGAAACGTCATTTCCGGAGGAAGTCCATGGCCCGTCCCGCACTCGATCTGTCCGTCGTGCTTTCCATCAACGAACGGACGAAGCCACTGCTGGAAGGCCGCGTCGAGGCGCAGGGGCTTCGACTGATCTCCACCGGCGTGCATCCATCGGAGATGTTCTGGCGGCAGCTCAAGTATCAAGAGTTCGACGTCTCGGAAATGTCGATGTCCTCGCTGATCATCGCCAACGCACGCGGCGACAGAACTTGGGCGGGACTGCCGATCTTCACAACGCGCGAGTTCTTCCACACAAGGGCACTCGTCCGCATCGATGCTGGCATCGAGAAGCCGGCCGATCTCAAGGGCAAGCGCGTCGGCGTGCCGGAATACCAGCAGACCGCGGCGGTATGGTCGCGATGGGCGCTGCAGCACGAGTTCGGTGTGAAGCCGTCCGATATCACCTGGTTCATGGAGCGCACACCTGAAGTCAGCCACGGCGGTGCCACCGGCTTCACCGCACCTCCCGGAGTCACCGTCAACCGCATTCCGCAGTCGACGAACATCGGCGAGATGCTGATGAACGGCGAACTCGACGCGACGGTGATTTATCTCACCGACAAGAACCTCGTCGACCGCAGTCGTATCGACCTGATCGGCTCAGGCAAGGTGCGCCGGCTGTTTCCCGATCAGCTCGCCGAGGGACAACGACTGTTCAAAAAGACCGGCATCTATCCGATCAACCATTGCGTCGTCGTGCGCCGCAAGCTGCTCGAGCAGCATCCGTGGATCGCGCTCAATCTCTACAAGGCGTTCGTTGCGGCAAAGGAGATGGGAACGGCGCAAATGGCAGCTTCGCTCGAGCCGTATCTCGCGACAGGAGCCATCGGTGCAGGCGTCACGGCAAAAGCTGGCAGCGATGCACTCGGCGCCGGGTTCAAGGCTGCGATCGACGCTGATCCGCTCGCCTACGGCTTCAAAGCGTCGAAGAAGGTACTCGACACGATCGTCGCGTCGAACCACGAACAGGGCCTCGTGAAAGATCCGGTCAAGCTCGAAGACCTGTTCTGGCCGAGCACGCTTGATCTCTGATCTGAGGCAGTAGGCAGTAGGCAGTAGGCAGTAGGCAGTAGGCAGTAGGAGGACGTATTGCCGTCTTCGATGCAAGCCCAGTTTCTGCGCGCGCTCCTCGCTGCCCTATGCCTGGCAGGTTCGGCCGCGCACACGCGTGCCGACGAGATTGCCGACTTCTATCGGGGCAAGACGCTTTCAATCGTGGTCGCGCACGAAGCGGGCACTGGCTTCGATGTCTATGCACGGGCCTTTGCGCGCTATCTCGGGCGCCACATCCCCGGTCAACCCACGGCAATCGTGCAGAACATGCCGGGTGCGGGCGGTCTCAACGCCGCCGCATGGCTCTACAATATCGCGCCCAAGGATGGCACGACCGTCGCCACGATCGTGCATGCCATCATGCTCGACCACCAACTCGGCGAAAAGCGCGGCAAGTACGAAGCGGCGAAGTTCTCCTACATCGGGAACATGGAGCGAAGCGTCGCGACGTGCGTCGTCACGGCGAAGTCAGGCATCGGCTCGCTCGACGACCTTATGCTGCGCGAAACGATCTTCGGCGGCGTGTCGCGTGCTGGTGCGCTGAGCCAGGGGACGCTGGCGCTGATCCATTTGCTCGGCGCGAAGATCAAGCTGGTCGAGGGGTACAAGGGCTCGGCAAACCTCAGACTCGCGATGCAGCGCGGCGAGATCGACGGCATGTGCGGCATTCCCGTCTCCACCCTCAAGACGCAATGGCGCAGCGATATGGAGAGCGGCCAATTCAAGGTCGTCGTACAGCTCAACGAGAAGCCGCGACCGGAGATCGAGGGAGCTGCGCTGCTCGACAGCTTTGCGAAGTCGGACGAGGACCGGCAGGTGTTCGACCTGATCTTCGGCGCGCTGGTGCTCGGGCGAATGTATGTCGCCCCACCCGATATTCCACCAGCGCGGCTGGCTGCTTTACGTATGGCATTCGACGCTGCAATAGCGGACCCTAATTTCCTGGCCGACGCAGAAAAGAGCCACATGGAAATCACACCGCAGACAGGTGCGGAAGTTCAGGCGCTGATAGAGCGGTTCACGGCCGCGCCGGCCGCGATCGTCAAGCGCGCTCGGCTCGCAATCGGGGTCGACGAGGGAAAGTAGGGTGCAGCCGCGCTACCCCGGCACTCGATCCGAGATCCACCTTGCCAGCGCTATCGTCCGGTCGTCGCTGCCGGTGGGCCCGACGACTTGAAGACCTACGGGCATGCCGGCGGGGCCGGTATACGCGGGCAAAGACAGCGCAGGACCGTGCATCAGCGTCCAGATGCGGTTGAAGGCCGAGTTAGAGACGGACGTGAGATCGGCCACGGCCTCACCGGCCGCCGACGGCGTAATCAGTACATCGCAGCGTGCAAAAATCTCGGCGAGGGCGCGACGGCAGGCAAGAGCGTGCTGGTGGGCCTTATCTATGGCAGCCTGATCGTTGCGCTTCGCCTGCGCGTGTGAGCTCTGGATGTAGTGGTTCATCGAGTCCAGATGCTGGGCGATCTCCATCCCCAGCGCGCGCGTTCCTTCTGCCGTCGAGATAACGCGGAAGCTATCCTCGATCCCTTTGAATACCGCGGGCATCTCGGCGTCGACAATCCTGGCCCCGGCCTTTGCCAACGTGGCTGCTGCACTTTCCACCGCGTGCTTCGATGCTGGCTCGGCCTGGTCCCAGTTGATCGAGCGGCACACGCCGATGCGCGGTGCGCCGTCGATCCGCGTCGTCGCAGCCGACGGCACAAAGCCGACGAGAGCTGAGCGGAGCAGTGCGATGTCGTCGAGCGTACGCGCGAAGAGCCCCATGGTGTCGAGGGTCGGACGCAGGTGACGGATACCACCGCGGTCGATCCCGGTGAGGCTCGCCTTGTATCCGACGACGCCGCAAAACGAGGCCGGCAAGATCGTAGAGCCGCCGGTCTGTGAGCCCAAAGACAAGGGCACGTGATAGTCGGCGACGGCTGCGGCAGAACCGCTCGACGAAACGCCGGGGCTGCGTGCGACATCGTGCGGGTTACGCGTTTCTTTTGGCACGGGGCTCGCGAACTCGGTCGTTACGCACTTGCCCATGATGACCGCGCCGGCCATCCGGAGGAGGCCGACGGTCGCAGTATCTGAATGCGGGACGTGGCCGCGATAAATATCGGAGCCGTAGGCCGTGGGCATGTCGTAGGTGTCGAAGATGTCCTTGATCCCGACGGGCACGCCATGCATTGGCCCTCGGCGCGGCTCCGCATCCCGAGCGCGCGCCTGAGCGAGCGCTGCCTCTCGGTCGAGATGGCACCAGGCGTGGACGACCGGCTCGCGCGCCTCGATCCGCGCGATGCAATCGGAAACCAGCTTGACCGATGACGCCTTGCCGCCTTCGAGCAGGGCCGACGCCTCGCTTGCACTCAGCAGATTGAGGCCGCCAGGACCCTTGCCGCGCAAATCCACCATAGCAGTCTCCCTCGATATGCAATCGACCGGCTTGTGGCCGGCCAAGCTTCCGTTGCATCCTCGGACAGTTCCTCGAAATCGATCAAGCTGAAATCTGCAGGAGGTTAGAAATGGCAACCACTGGTCTCGTTCGCGGGAGTATTTTCGTGCTCGCCACTGTCGTTGCCGGATCCACTGCGTCCGGCCAGACCTATCCGGACAGACCGGTAAAAGTTATCGTGCCCTACGCGGCCGGTGGCAACACAGACGCCATCTCGCGGCTGATCTCGGCACGTCTCTCGGAAGCTTTCAACCAGCAGTTCGTGGTCGAGAACCGCTCCGGCGCGAGCGGCGCAATCGCGATGGAAGGCGTGAAATCGGCGGCACCCGACGGCTATACGCT